>NZ_SDLG01000034.1:0-7517 GCF_013096965.1 Anoxybacillus sp. CHMUD | reverse complement strand
TGAGATTTCCCATCGCGTCAAGCGAGTAAGATCCCTTGAAGATGACAAGGTAGATAGGTCCGAGGTGGAAGCGTGGCGACACGTGCAGCTGACGGATACTAATCGATCGAGGACTTAACTAAACACATACGAAAAGCGAAGGCGACTGTTTAGCCTGTTATCTAGTTTTGAAGGAATTATCCTTCACGCCGAAAGAGGCGAAACGAAAAAGCATGTTTGCTCGGTGACGATGGCGGAGAGGTCACACCCGTTCCCATCCCGAACACGGAAGTTAAGCTCTCCAGCGCCGATGGTAGTTGGCGGGACACCGCCTGCGAGAGTAGGACGTTGCCGGGCAAGAAAAAGACCAAGACAAGTTAGTCTTGGTCTTTTTTATTATGTAATAAATAGTCATACAAATATTTCGGTACTTTTCTTTCAGTTACGTCTAAAAACTGTACGATAAACGGATATGCGTCATTGGAATAACTGTGGAGAAGATCGTACCACCATTCTGTTTCATAACGGCAGATCATACTTAAATTGTATAGTAATAAATAGTGAGCGATGATTTCATGAATACGCTTGTTTTGTCCATTTGCTTGTTTAAAATATAAATCAAATAAAGGAGTTAGCTCCTCTATCTGCTCTAACAACTGTTTCATGCAAAATTTTTCCCCATATGCATGTTTCACATGAAACATTTTTTCAGAAAAATAAGTAAACAAACCGTGTTTTTGAATTTTTACTTCGTCTTTAAAAAAATCATAGTTTTGTTTTTTTCTCTTTCTCGTTGACACTCCGTGTGCCAAAACGGTAGAGGATTCTGGGTAGTCAGCATGAATAGTTAATAAACACGCTTTAAGAAGTTGTACATTTCCATAAAATAATAAAACAGGTTTGATCGCCAATGGTGCTTGGCGAGCTGTGTCATAAAATTTTTTTCCATGTTGTAAGTAGTACATAAACGGATAACAATTATCATAACTTTTCTTTTCTGCATCTTCTCTCCCTTCTTGTTTGTAGCGTTCAAGTAAAAATTGATGTACAAAATTTGAAGAGTAAAATACTTCCCACATCGTATGCTCTCCTTATTTAATTGATCGAATTATCTAACATTTTTATGTTTTCTTGACAGAAAAAAGCGAAGTTGATACTCTACTAATTAATATTTCCAAAGTGAGGGGGAAAAACAATGTGGGAAACAAAATTTGCGAAAGAAGGATTGACGTTTGATGATGTCCTTTTAATTCCAGCGAAGTCAGAAGTGTTGCCGCGTGATGTCGACCTAACGGTTGAGCTAAGCAAAACATTAAAATTGAACATCCCGATTATTAGCGCAGGAATGGATACGGTAACAGAGTCGGAAATGGCGATTGCGATGGCGCGTCAAGGTGGATTAGGAATTATTCATAAAAACATGTCAATTGAACAACAGGCGGAACAAGTCGATAAAGTAAAGCGTTCAGAAAGCGGGGTAATTACCGATCCATTCTTTTTAACCCCCGAACATCAAGTATATGATGCGGAACATTTAATGAGTAAATATCGTATTTCAGGCGTTCCGATCGTGAACAATGCTGAAGAACAAAAGCTTGTTGGAATTATTACAAATCGTGATTTACGCTTCATTCAAGATTACTCAATGAAAATTTCTGATGTGATGACAAAAGAAAACTTAATTACTGCTCCTGTTGGAACGACATTAGCAGAAGCTGAAAAAATTTTACAAAAGCACAAAATTGAAAAACTCCCTCTCGTTGACGATCAAGGTGTGTTAAAAGGACTTATCACTATTAAAGATATTGAAAAGGTGATTGAATTTCCAAACGCAGCAAAAGACGCGAAAGGACGTCTTCTTGTCGGGGCGGCTGTTGGGGTGACATCAGATACGATGTTGCGCGTGAAAAAGCTTGTGGAGGCAAACGTTGACGTCATTGTAGTTGATACAGCCCACGGTCATTCTAAAGGAGTGCTTGAAACGGTACGGAAAATTCGCGACACTTACCCGACATTGAACATTATCGCTGGAAATGTCGCGACAGCAGAGGCGACAAGAGATCTAATTGAAGCAGGAGCAAATATCATTAAAGTCGGTATCGGTCCAGGATCAATTTGTACGACACGGGTTGTCGCAGGTGTCGGTGTTCCTCAAATTACAGCCATTTATGACTGTGCAACAGAAGCAAGGAAATATGGTGTTTCAATTATTGCTGATGGGGGAATTAAATATTCTGGTGATATTGTAAAGGCTTTAGCAGCTGGTGGACATGCGGTTATGCTCGGAAGCTTGCTCGCAGGTGTATCTGAAAGTCCGGGGGAAACAGAAATTTATCAAGGTAGACGATTTAAAGTATATCGCGGTATGGGATCAGTTGGAGCGATGGAAAAGGGAAGTAAAGACCGCTATTTCCAAGAAGATAATAAAAAATTTGTTCCGGAAGGCATTGAAGGAAGAGTACCTTATAAAGGGCCGCTTGCTGATACCATTTATCAACTTGTCGGTGGATTGCGAGCAGGAATGGGCTATTGCGGAACGAGAAATTTAGAAGAATTGCGAGAAAAAACGCAATTTGTGCGCATGACTGGAGCAGGACTAAGAGAAAGCCATCCACATGACGTCCAAATTACGAAAGAAGCACCAAACTATTCACTTATGTAGTAAATACATAGGCAGAGGTGGAAGATTCCTCTGTCTATTTTTTTTTACAAGAGTATGTTAAAATAACGGTTATGTAAAACAGAGTTGGAGGGTTTGAGCGTGAAAACATCGTACAAGAGCTTCATCATTTCCATTGTAGCAATGTTCTTATTTATGGCGACGTTACCGCAAAATATAAAAGCGGAAGAAGACGTGCTCAATATTGAAGCAGATGCCGCTATTCTCGTTGAAGCGGAAACAGGAAAAATTTTATACCAAAAAAATATTGATGCCGTTTTAGGGATTGCTAGTATGACAAAAATGATGACGGAGTATTTGTTGCTAGAGGCCATTCATGAAGGACGCGTGAAATGGGATCAAGAATATGCAGTAAGTGAGTATGTATATCAAATTTCTCAAAAGCGCGATTTATCGAATGTTCCGTTAAGAAAAGATGGAAAATATACAGTACGTGAATTATACGAAGCAATGGCGATTTACTCAGCAAACGGGGCGACGGTTGCAATCGCAGAAATTGTTGGTGGCTCGGAGACGAATTTCGTGAAGATGATGAATGAAAAAGCGCAAGAGCTAGGATTAAAAGATTATAAGTTTGTTAATGCAACCGGACTAAATAACAAAGATTTGGGGGGAATGCACCCTGCAGGTAGTGGAGATAATGAAGAGAACGTCATGTCTGCCCGTGCTGTAGCCACATTAGCATATCATTTATATCACGAGTTCCCGGAAATTTTAGAAACGGCAAGTATTCCCCGAAAGTATTTCCGAGAAGGAACAGATGACCAAATTAAAATGGATAACTGGAACTGGATGCTTCCGGGACTTATCGCAGCATATGAAGGTGTAGATGGTATAAAAACGGGATATACAGAGTTTGCAGGGTATTGCTTTACAGGTACAGCAGAGCGGAATGGTATGCGCTTTATCACTGTTGTTATGAATGCGAAAACGAATGGCAAAGGGACGTATATGTCTCGTTTTCAAGAAACGAGAAAAATGTTAGACTACGCGTTTAGCAACTATACTGTGCAAAAGTTGTATCCAAAAGGCTATACGACGAAAAAACATAAAACAGTCACCGTAAAAAAAGGGAAAGAAAAAGAAGTTGCGATCGCGACAAAACAACCTCTATCGCTTGTTATTAAACGCGGGGAAGAGAAAAAATATAAACCTGTTGTTGTTATTGAAAAAGAAACGTTAACAGCTCCTGTGAAAAAAGGTCAAAAAGTTGGATATATGTACGTGAAATATGAAGGAACAGACTACGGCTATTTAACGAAAGAAGGAGAAAAGGCAGCACAAGTTGACATCGTAACACAACAAGCTGTAGAGAAAGCAAATGGCTTCGTTTTAGCGCTGCGCGCCATTGGTGAACTGTTTAGCGATATTTGGAGTGGTGCTTCAAATGCAATCAAAGGTTTATTTTAAAGCTCTCTTTTTAGAGGGCTTTAAAATTTTTATTGTGATTTTTTTAAAAATTGAGTTAAAATAAAAAAATGTAGCTAGTGTTTCTACACTTTTACCTAGTAAAAACGTATGCTAGAATATGGATAGTGTACTGAAGCGATGAATAGTTGTCGTTAAACTTATTTTTCAGTACAATATCACAATAACGATATACATAATGGGAGGAATGAACGGTGGCGGTTACAGGTACAGAACGTGTAAAACGCGGAATGGCGGAAATGCAAAAAGGTGGCGTCATTATGGACGTCGTGAATGCAGAACAAGCGAAAATCGCAGAAGCAGCAGGTGCTGTTGCAGTGATGGCTCTTGAGCGCGTTCCAGCTGATATTCGTGCAGCTGGTGGCGTTGCCCGCATGGCTGATCCGACAGTTATTGAAGAAGTGATGAAAGCAGTATCTATTCCGGTGATGGCGAAGGCGCGTATCGGTCACTATGTGGAAGCGCGCGTATTAGAGGCGCTCGGCGTAGACTACATTGATGAGAGTGAAGTATTAACGCCAGCAGACGAAGAATTCCACATTGATAAACGTCAATTTACTGTGCCGTTCGTATGTGGTTGTCGCGATTTAGGTGAAGCAGCTCGTCGTATTGCCGAAGGCGCCTCTATGCTTCGTACGAAAGGTGAGCCGGGTACAGGGAATATTGTTGAAGCAGTTCGCCATATGCGTAAAGTAAACGCGCAAGTGCGTAAAGTCGTCAGCATGAGCGAAGACGAATTAATGACAGAAGCGAAAAATTTAGGTGCTCCGTTTGAAGTATTATTGGAAATCAAACGTCTCGGTCGCCTTCCTGTCGTTAACTTTGCAGCAGGTGGTGTTGCGACACCAGCGGATGCAGCATTAATGATGCATTTAGGTGCTGATGGTGTATTTGTTGGTTCTGGTATTTTCAAATCAGAAAACCCTGAAAAATATGCACGTGCTATCGTAGAGGCGACAACTCATTATGAAGATTACGAATTAATTGCCCACTTATCAAAAGGATTAGGTGGAGCGATGAAAGGGATTGATATTTCTTCGTTGCTTCCTGAACAACGAATGCAAGAACGCGGATGGTAATGTAAAGGAGCAATGAATATGGTGAAAATAGGAGTATTAGGATTGCAAGGGGCCGTACGTGAACATGTACGGTCGATTGAAGCGTGTGGTGCAGAAGCGGTAGTGATTAAAAAGGTCGAGCAATTGACACAGATTGATGGCCTTATCATTCCAGGTGGGGAAAGTACGACGATGCGTCGTTTGATGGATAAATACGGCTTTATTGAACCGCTGAAGCAATTTGCAGGCGAAGGGAAGCCGATGTTTGGAACGTGTGCAGGCTTAATCATTTTAGCGAAAAAAATTGTTGGTTACGATGAGCCGCATCTCGGTTTAATGGATATTACGGTTGAACGCAACTCATTTGGTCGTCAACGTGAAAGTTTTGAAGCATCTTTAGCAATTAAAGGTGTCGCGGATGACTTTATTGGTGTATTTATTCGAGCTCCGCACATTGTATCTGTAGGAGCCGATGTTGATGTGCTTGCGACATATGAGGATCGCATTGTCGCGGCAAGACAAGGACAATTTTTAGGATGTTCGTTTCATCCAGAATTAACAGACGACCATCGTATGACGCAATACTTTATCAACATGGTGAAAGAGACAAAAGAATAAACGGGTTGCATTTTGTTTAAACTTATAGTACATTATTTCCAAGAAAATGATATGAAGAAAAAGCGATGACAGGAACTAGTAGCAAGCCCTCTTCCTTTCAGAGAGCCGATGGTCGGTGCAAATCGGTAGGAATGACTTGTGAATCCATCCTGGAGCGAGATGCTGAACGCGTTAAGTCAGTAGGCATTTCCGGTGAGAACCGTTATATCTCTCGAGTGGGAGACGTATGTCTTCAACTAGGGTGGCAACGCGGGAGCACTCTCGTCCCTTTCTTTCGGGACGGGAGTTTTTTATTTCATTAATCAAAATAAAAAGGAGGCATGTTGATGTTAGACTTAAAATTTTTACGTGCTAATTTTGAAGAAGTAAAACAAAAGCTTCAACATCGTGGTGAGGATTTAGCGGATTTCGAACGATTCGAGCAGCTCGATCGTCGTCGTCGGGAACTCATTGCACAGGCGGAGGAATTAAAAAATAAGCGAAACGATGTGTCGCAACAAATTGCTTTACTAAAGCGTGAAAAAAAAGATGCGGATCATCTCATTGCTGAAATGCGCCAAGTTGGTGATCGGATTAAAGTACTTGATGATGAATTGCGCGAAGTAGAACAACAGCTTGAAACATTGCTTTTATCCATTCCAAACATTCCACATGAATCTGTTCCAATTGGTGAATCAGAAGATGATAATGTAGAAATTCGTAAATGGGGTGAACCGCGTTCATTTTCCTTTGAACCGAAACCACATTGGGAAATTGCTGATCAACTTGGGATTTTAGATTTTGAAAGAGCAGCAAAGGTGACAGGAAGCCGATTTGTATTTTATAAAGGACTTGGGGCACGTTTGGAACGTGCATTGATTAACTTTATGTTAGACGTACATGTTGAACAACACGGATATGAAGAAGTTCTTCCGCCATACATCGTTAATCGAGCAAGCATGACGGGAACGGGGCAGCTTCCGAAGTTTGAAGAAGATGCATTTCGTATCGAAAGCGAAGATTACTTTTTAATTCCAACAGCTGAAGTTCCTGTAACAAACTTACATCGTGATGAAATTTTATCAGCAGATGATTTACCGATTAAATACGCTGCTTATAGCGCATGTTTCCGTTCGGAAGCTGGTTCGGCAGGAAGAGATACGCGCGGATTAATTCGTCAACATCAGTTCAATAAAGTAGAACTTGTTAAATTTGTCAAACCAGAAGATTCTTACGAAGAGCTCGAAAAGCTAACAAATGATGCAGAGCGTATTTTACAACTACTAGGTTTGCCGTATCGTGTGATGAGCATGTGTACAGCTGATTTAGGATTTACTGCTGCGAAAAAATATGACATTGAAGTATGGTTACCAAGCTATGGAACGTATCGGGAGATTTCTTCTTGTAGCAATTTTGAAGCGTTTCAAGCTCGTCGTGCAAATATTCGTTTCCGACGAGATCCAAAGGCAAAACCAGAACATGTGCATACGTTAAATGGGTCTGGTCTAGCGATTGGACGAACAGTGGCAGCGATTTTGGAGAATTACCAACAAGAAGATGGAACAGTTGTCATTCCAGAAGTACTTCGACCATATATGGGGGGAAAAGAAGTGATTTCATAAGGGGAGAACTTGCTCCCCTTTTTTATGTATGAGTAAAATGTTTGTGGGAGAAAAAAAGACAGGTTCCTGATTTGGTATAATAAGGAACCTGTCAGATATGTAAGCAAAATAGATGAAAAACGGGCTCTCCTCCTGGTAAGGTAGTAAGTGCGA
>NZ_SDLG01000033.1:0-9706 GCF_013096965.1 Anoxybacillus sp. CHMUD | reverse complement strand
AAATGACATTGCCCAATCCATTACTCGCTTTGAACAGTACGTCTTACAACATCCAGATGAGGTGTTACGCCGCATGGGGTGTGCTGTGTGAATCAGAGGTTAAAATGCCAATTTGGATGTATATAGTTCTGGTCAGGGGGTAGCTATGAAAAAGAAACTTCTTTGGTTTCCAATCCTATTATTGTTAATTTCTTGTTCTAAGAATGAAACAGGAAAAGAATCATCTGATTTTGTTTTATTTGAAGGGTATGTAGCGTTAAAGAAAGAGTATAATGGTAAAAGACTATTGGTTATTAATGATATTACCAAAGAGGATATCAGTAGTATGTCTCAGGACGAAATACTTAAATATGCAGCTAATCATGATAGCTTTTTATTCTATGTTGATGAGGAATATTATAAGAATATAAATGTTGGTCAAAAAATTAGAGTTTGGTATACCCCACCTGTGCAAGAGTCTAAAATTTTACAGGTTGGTGCAGAAAAGATTGAGGTGATAGATAATTAAACTAACTAAACTCACAAGTTTTCATAGCTATCCTTCTTTACAAAGGAGAAAATAAATACAACATAATTGGAGAACAGTGCCTGGCACTGTTCGATAAAAGTGGTCACACGCCATGTTTGGCAAGATTACTATGAAGAAGCCGAGCATTTACGATATGTGCCGGAGCATCGGGAGTTGTATGAACGAAGAAAAGAGACAATCGAACGAAATTTTGCAGATTTGAAAGAGAAGCATGGTCTGCGCTGGACAAATTACCGTGGATTGGAAAGAAACCAGATGCAGGCGATGCTTGTTTGTGCTGCGATGAATTTAAAGAAATTAGCAAACTACCTATGGAGAATGGGCACCTCTCCTCTTTTTCACCTATGTATGTCGTTATTTTCGTCGGTTCATCAAGGAAAACAAATATCAAAATGGAACAAAATGGTTGTAAAACGACTGTCTTACAACCATTTTGTCAACAGTCTGAAGTGACCCTGTCAAGTAGACAGGGTCACTTCACTCATAAAGTGTCTATTTAATACACAGCTGTGGGGTATGACACTTTACAGGAACTAGGTCAGCCCCTATTTTTGTACGACACTAATGATTAGAGGCTTTTTTATAGCGGTATTGTTGCCATTGATAACGAATAAAACACCCGATACAAAATCCGAGGATAGCGACAAATGCTGCTAACGCGACCATCGCTGTGAAGATATAGGCAACGACCATCCAGTCAGCTAAGTAACTTATTAAGCCGACAGAAAGGCAGATGACAGCAATGACTTGATTAAACTGCTGCTGCTCGGCGTCTTCTGGGACATACTCAGAAGGATGCTTCTTTAAAAACAACTTTGCCAACCGCATAACAGGATTAAAATCAAAGAATAATCCAAGCAATCCAGCAGCTAATGGGAAAGCAAGCAACCATTCTTGTCCTGACAGCCATGTTGCAACAACACTAACAACAATAAACCATTGATTCGCTCTTACAAGCGGACGGGGGATTGAACGGTTCGTTTCTTTCATTGTTTATTCCTACCTTTCTTATATGATTATATGAATTTTACTACTGTTTTGTCATTTTGTGAAGTCAATGAACATCTTTGAAAAAATGAGGATTTATTGCAAAATGGCAAAAGAAAGATTAGTGCGGTTGAAGAGGAAAGGAAGGAATTTCATGTTTCGACATACGCATCGGTCAGATGTTGTTAGGCACATTTTGAAAAAGAAGACAGGTGTTCCGAGAGTGAAATGATCATATCCAATAGTATACTTTTTAACACTATGTAAAAATAAAGTGCGTACTTTCTAAAGAAAATCATACATAGTATACTGATTGCTGTACAAGTGGTAAGCAGGTAAAAGATATGTTCGCTTGTGCAACGAACAATCAATTTTTATTAGGGGGGAAGAATTCATGCAACTACAATTAGCATTGGATCTTGTAAATATTCCTGAAGCAAAAGAGCTTGTGAAAGAAGTTGAGGAGTATGTGGATATTGTAGAAATCGGTACTCCTGTTATTATTAATGAAGGCCTGAGAGCTGTTAAGGAAATTAAAGAAGCATTTCCTCATTTAACCGTTTTAGCCGACTTAAAAATCATGGATGCGGCTGCATATGAAGTCATGAAAGCATCCGAAGCTGGCGCGGACATTATCACGATCCTTGGAGTGGCTGAAGATATGTCAATCAAGGGGGCCGTTGAAGAAGCTAGAAAACAAGGAAAAAAAATCTTGGTTGACATGATCGGTGTTAAAAATTTAGAAGAACGCGCTAAAGAAGTGGATGAGTTTGGTGTAGACTATATTTGTGTACACACAGGATACGATCTTCAAGCAGTCGGAAAAGATTCTCTTGAAGAACTTCACACAATTAAGCGTGTTGTGAAAAATGCGAAAACAGCCATCGCCGGCGGCATTAAATTAGACACGCTGCCAGAAGTCATTAAAGCAAAACCAGATCTTGTCGTTGTCGGCGGCGGTATTACCGGACAAAAAGATAAACGAGCTGTAGCTGCTGAAATGAAAAAAATGATCCAACAAGGTGAATGAAATTATGCAGACTACACAATATTTAGCGGAAATCATAAAAGAGTTAAATCGCACAGTCGATTTAATCGCTGATGAAGAAGCTGAAAAATTGGTAAAGGGGATTCTTGAGGCAAAGAAAATTTTTGTAGCTGGTGCAGGCAGATCTGGATTTATGTCCAAATCTTTTGCGATGCGAATGATGCATATGGGTTTAGACGCCTATGTAGTAGGAGAAACGATAACCCCTAACCTGGAACAAGATGACATTTTAATCATCGGCTCCGGTTCAGGAGAAACGAAAACATTAGTTTCCATGGCTGAGAAAGCTAAACGCTTAGGCGCGACAGTAGCGCTTGTTACGATTTTCCCTGAATCAACCATCGGACAATTAGCCGATATTACTGTTAAATTACCTGGTTCACCGAAAGACCAATCAGACAGCGGATATAAAACGATCCAGCCAATGGGCTCACTATTTGAGCAAACTCTCCTATTATTCTATGATGCGATCATATTGAGATGCATGGAGAAAAAAGGATTGGACTCCAATACGATGTTTAAAAGACATGCCAATCTTGAATAGCGTAAGGAGTCCTAATCACTATTTTAAGTCCTAACTAAAATTTTAAACTAATTCAAGTAATTGATCAAACTGAATTTTCACCTCAATAAACAAAGAACAAAAAGACCGTAAAGCGTTTCTTAAAGGAAGCGTTTTGCGGTCTTTTCATGTGCGCTCGGCATGGGTGCAATCTCTAGGGTGAAAGTCCCGAACTGCGAAGGCAGAAGTAGCAGTTAGCTTAACGCAAGGGTGTCCGTGGTGACGCGGAATCTGAAGGAAGCGAGCGGCAAACTTCCGGTCTGAGGAACACGAACTTCATACAAGGCTAGGTATCATTGGATGAGTTTGCATGACAAAACAAAGTCCTTTCTGCCGAAGGTGATACAGAGTAAATGAAGCAGATAGATGGAAGGAAAGATTGCACTCTTACCCGAGGAGGTCTGATGGATACGTGAAGTACGCTTCATAACCTACTTAGTGATAGGTAGCTGAACCATCAGAAGTCAGCAGAGGTCATAGTACGAATCGGTCTAGAACGATTCGGAAGGACTGGACAATCAAGAGAAAATAGCCCTTGGCATTCAGTTCGTCATGATGAACACAGAAAACATGGTACCTCCCAAGAGAAAGGAAACGGTGAATTCCGTGGGGGATCTGTTGGAGGGTGGAGTGACGACTGGCATAAGAAGATCAGCTATTTACGGAAGGAAGAAGAACGATGATTTTGAATCAAATCCTGTCACGGGAGAATATGCTTCTCGCATTGAAACGAGTAGAACAAAATAAGGGAAGTCATGGAGTAGATCAGATGCCCGTACAAAACCTACGAACGCATATCGTCGAAAACTGGCAGTCCATCAAAGAGGCGATTCTCAAAGGTACCTATGAACCGATGCCTGTCCGAAGAGTCGAAATCCCGAAACCTGATGGCGGTGTTCGGTTACTAGGTATCCCAACCGTGACAGACCGTTTGATTCAACAGGCAATTGCCCAAGTATTGTCGAAGATATATGACCCCATGTTTTCTGAACATAGCTATGGCTTTCGCCCAAATCGAAGCGCCCATGATGCAGTGAGGAAAGCACAAGGATATATCAAAGAGGGATACCGATGGGTTGTAGACATTGATTTAGAAAAGTTCTTTGATCAGGTCAACCACGACAGACTCATGAGCACATTGGCGAAAAGAATCCACGATAAACCGTTATTGAAATTAATCCGCAAATACCTGCAGTCGGGTGTCATGATTCATGGAGTGGTTTCAAGTACAGAAAAAGGGACACCACAAGGTGGTCCATTAAGTCCGCTCCTTTCAAACATCGTTCTTGACGAGTTGGATAAAGAATTAGAAAAGAGAGGACATAAATTCGTTCGTTACGCAGATGACTGTAACATTTACGTAAAATCAAAAAGAGCAGGAGAACGAACAATGGCAAGCGTTCGACGATTCATTGAACGCAAACTCCGCTTGAAAGTGAATGAGAAAAAGTCGGCAGTAGACCGTCCATGGAAACGAAAATTCCTTGGATTTAGCTTCACCGACGCAAAGGAACCAAACGTTCGAATCGCGAAAGAAAGCCTGAAACGAATGAAAAAGAAAGTACGAGAAATCACTTCTAGGAGAATGCCATATCCCATGGAATATCGGATTCAGAAACTGAATCAGTATGTAGTAGGATGGTGTGGATACTTTGCGCTGGCGGATACGAAATCAATCTTTCGGAAACTAGACGGATGGATTCGTCGAAGACTTCGCATGTGCTTGTGGAAGAATTGGAAAACACCAAAAACGAGGGTGCGAAACTTGATCAAATTGGGAGTTCCTTCGTGGAAAGCCTATGAATGGGGGAATAGTCGGAAAGGATACTGGCGTATTTCAAATAGCCCCATCTTACACAAAACCCTTGGAAACTCCTACTGGAATGACCAAGGGCTCAAAAGTCTACAAGAGCGTTACGAATTCTTGCGTCACTTATCTTGATTGAACCGCCGTATACGGAACCGTACGTACGGTGGTGTGAGAGGACGGAGGTTAATCACCTCCTCCTACTCGATTAGAGTCACGCCTGTCACGCTCAGGAGTATGAGATGTCTTACCTTTTCATGAGAATGCGCCTTCGTGTTAGATTGAGAAGTAAAAACTGCTCATAAATATTTTGTGTCTATATGATCATCGACAATCAGTGCAACATGTCGTTTAAATCAAAAAGGCGTCCCCATAGGAGAACGCCTTAACAAACGATTTTACTTGTTTAATAACTTAATAAATTCGCGCATGAATGCTGGTAAATCTGGCCATGCATGAGCGGATACGAAATTGTTATCAACATGAGTTGGCTCAGATACATAGTTGGCGCCAATTGCCTCTACACCTGGCTTGCAGGCAATATATGCAGTCATGCTGCGCCCTTTCATAATATCAGGAAGGGTTTCTAATACAAGTGAAGCATGGCAAATCGCCGCAACTGGTTTGTTCGCTTCAAAGAAATGGCGTACAATTTTTGGCAAGTTTTCATCGAGGCGGATGTATTCTGGCGCACGTCCTCCCGGAATAATGAGCGCATCGTACTGTGTTGGATCGATTTCTGCAAACGATGCATGTGCATCAATGAGATAGCCTGGCTTTTCTACAAAAGTATCCCAATCAGCGAAATCGTGGACAACTGTATGCAGTTTCTTTTTCTTCGGAGCAGCGATTGTAACATCAAAATCTTCCTCTAACAAACGGGTTATTATTTAATCCACTCTAAAAATTCGAGTCTGTTGCCAAAAGGATCATTGGCATAAAAACGATTTGCTCCTTCTAGCGGTTCATCTCCCTTTACTGCAATCCCCTTCTCAATTAAGTGGTCACGCAATACAGCAAGATTTTTTACATGAAAGGCTGGGTGTGCTTTTTTAGCAGGTTGAAAATCATCTTGTACACCAATATGTAGCTGATGACTCCCACATTGAAACCATACTCCACCTCGCTTTTGTAAGTTCTCAGGTTTTGGGATCTCTTTCATTCCTAAAATTTTTCCGTAAAACTCACGTGCTTTTTCTTCACAACCTTTAGGAGCAGCAACTTGAACATGATCAATTTCTAAGAAAGTAAAGTTCATGTATATTCCTCCTCAGTAAA
The DNA here is from genome assembly GCF_013096965.1 of Anoxybacillus sp. CHMUD. Lineage (NCBI taxonomy): Bacteria > Bacillati > Bacillota > Bacilli > Caryophanales > Anoxybacillaceae > Anoxybacillus > Anoxybacillus sp. CHMUD. The sequence goes on along the minus strand of NZ_SDLG01000033.1, from coordinate 3,495 downwards.
TATATTAAATTAAGTTAAAATAATTTATTTTAATTTATTGAACATGTTTGTCGCGCAAGAACAGTATATGCTTTGCAGCGAATGACAATTATGTTATCACTCTAATTTAAAGTTTGAACAACAGTGAAAAATGATACTCTTTCATAGAACAAATTTACTGAGAACACGGTTATTTGAAGTAACAGTTCAATCCTTAGTAATGTCGTCACGAACTAGAAGATATAGTGAATAGGATTGAATGAATGATTTTAACGGTATTTTCAAGCTAAATGATAGAATAAATTTCTATTCTATACTTATTATAACTTATAAACAGAAATTTTCAATTATTAAAAATTGTAACTATTCATCCCGATAGTAGTATGTAAAGAAGCGCAACACAAATAGGGCATCCCCGTAATAGAAAATGCCCTAAGTGGTAGAAAGAACACGATCGAGCGTTTCGCCTGTCAACAGAAGACATAACGAATCCCACACGTTTTTTCGTGTTTCGTCAGTGTGGACACGATGCTTCTTGTGATACAAAAAGACTGGGCGAATGTTTCTTCGCGAAATGTACCCGAAATGTTCTCTTTGACTTTAACCATGCGAAGATCGCGTTCGGCTTGGTTGTTATCAAAGGGAACATGTACTTCACGTAAGAAACGCAGCGCTTCTTCCTTTCGTTTCTGAAGCCGTCGAACAAAAGCGAGTGCTTTTTTCGGAAGAGGCGTTATCGTTTCCAATCGGTGTTGTGCTCTTTCTAGGATGCGATCATACACTCGTTCCCACCGTCTCGCTTCTTCTTCGGAAAGTGCACCGTGATGGGCTTCGACGGCTTGCTTGGCGGCTAACAGAAACGTGGTCATGCGCATCGCCCACGTATGCCCTTGTTCGATGAATCCTTTTAACTCACGCAAATGGTGGGCATGACAAAGGGCATGGGTGGCATGTGTGTATTTCGGATATGTACCGAACGCATCGTGCATCATCGTCCCTTCATATCGGGGAAGAATCCCGATATCATCGGTCGCTTTTTTTCCACGAGAAGCGTGAGGAGCCAAGTATGGATATCTCGATGTACACACGACATGCACCCATGCGAGTTTCCCATTGATGCACAAACTCGTTTGGAGTGAGCCTTTAAAAGTAGACATGTATAAATCGGGAAAAAGATGTCCATACAGAAGACAGGAAGGAGCCGATGAACATGTCGAAAAAACAAAGAACTTACAAAAGCTATTCTTCAGAATTGAAGCTGGAAGCCGTTCAAAGAGCCTTGGCGGGGGAGAGTGTAAAAGTCATTGCACATCATCTTGAGATTACAGATCCTGACTATATTTATAAATGGATAGATCAGTATGAAATGTATGGGGAAGTAGGACTAAAACGAAAAGTGAGAAATCATCCTGAAATGGACAAGGATTTCATCATACGAGAACTAGAGATGGAGAATGAAATTTTAAAAAAGTATCTGCAAATTCTGAAAAGGGAGGGAAGACAGCGAAGTTCAAAGTAGTAGATGAGCTCAAAACAAAATATCCAGTTGTTAAAATATGTGAAAAACTACAGATTTCAAAATCTGGTTACTATAAATACTTGAAAACAAAGGGTAAGAAGAAAAAAGAATCTAAGAAAGACCAACAATTAAAAGAATATATCTCTTTGATTTTCCATGAACATAAAGGGAGATATGGATATCGAAAAATTCACGCAGTGTTAAACAATCAATATCAACTACCTGTAAGTGAAAAAGTTGTACGTCGACTGATGAGAGAATTAGGATTAAAATGTCAATCTCGCATGAAACGAAAACAGCCAGTCAAAGTGAAAAAAGCAACTTCCGCTGGATATATTTATGAAAATCTATTAAAAAGAAACTTTTCCACAACACGTTTGAATGAAAAATGGGTCACAGATGTCACGGAAATTGCCGTGGAAGATAAAAAGCTATTTGTTTCTGCCGTTATGGATTTACACAACAATGAAATTATCGGGCATCAGATTTCATCAACACACAATGTTCAACTTGTGGAAGATTCCCTATTGTATGCATTAGAAATCAGACACATCAAGGACTCTTTAATCCTTCATTCAGATCAAGGAATGCCATATCGATCAACAAGATGGAAAACGCTGATGGATACATTTTCAATCACACCAAGTATGTCGAGAAAAGCGAATGCGCTTGATAACGCATGCATAGAAAGCTTTTTCTCCTATCTCAAAACAGAGATGGAACAGGACTTGCGACGTACGAAAAGTGTGGAAGAGGCAACACAGCTTATCCATGATTACATTCGCTATTACAACCACCAACGGATACAAGGTGTTCTTCGTTATCAGACACCGACTCAATATGCAAAGGCTAGTTAACAACGAGCACAAGTGGGCTATATTTCCTCCTTCTCGTCTTACCAACCTCTCCTCAGAACTCCGTGGGGCTGTCAAGTGCTCTCCTTGACAGTTTCACGGGGTTCTGAGACACTAGGAAAAAGACGAGAAAAGGAAAGGAACCAGAGTTTTATCACTCTGATTCCTTCGCGTTAACTGAATTTATACTGTCTACTTTTCGGATCGCAATGCACTGGCACTGTTCGCTAAAAGGCCGCAAAGCGTTTCTTAAAGGAAGCGTTTTGCGGTCTTTTCATTAGAGTCGTGCGAAGTATGAGATGTCTTACCTTTTCATGAAAATGCGCCTTCGTGTTAGATTGAGAAGTAAAAACTGCCCATAAATATTTTGTATCTATATGATCATCAACAATCAGTGCAACATGTTGTTTAAACCAAAAAGGCGTCCCCATAGGAGAACGCCTTAACAAACGATTTTACTTGTTTAATAACTTAATAAATTCGCGCATGAATGCTGGTAAATCTGGCCATGCATGAGCGGATACGAAATTGTTATCAACATGAGTTGGCTCAGATACATAGTTGGCACCAATTGCTTCTACACCTGGCTTGCAGGCAATGTATGCGGTCATGCTGCGCCCTTTCATAATATCAGGAAGGGTTTCTAATACAAGCGAAGCATGGCAAATCGCCGCAACTGGTTTGTTCGCTTCAAAGAAATGGCGTACGATTTTTGGCAAGTTTTCATCGAGGCGGATATATTCTGGCGCACGTCCTCCCGGAATAATGAGCGCATCGTACTGTGTTGGATCGATTTCTGCAAACGATGCATGTGCATCAATGAGATAGCCTGGCTTTTCTACAAAAGTATCCCAATCAGCGAAATCGTGGACAACTGTATGCAGTTTCTTTTTCTTCGGAGCAGCGATTGTAACATCAAAACCTTCCTCTAACAAACGGTAATACGGATAATAAATCTCCAAAGCTTCCACTGCATCTCCTGTAACAATTAATACTTTTTTGCTCATATGAACAACCTCCCTCTATAAATGTTGATATATCAACGGTTGTAGCCGTTTCAGGGGTGTCAAAAAAATATTTTTCGACAAAGTTTCTAACATTATTTCTTAAATATGTGTATATCTTACATTGACGGGGTACGCT
>NZ_SDLG01000032.1:0-11689 GCF_013096965.1 Anoxybacillus sp. CHMUD | reverse complement strand
AATGAAAAAAGGAAGACAAGTAGGGGGGATTGTTCAGAAAACAGCCGGAATCGTGATGGTTTTACTTGGTATATTAGATACGATCACTTATTGGTTTTAAAGTTAGGAAAAGGAGGGAAACTCAATGGGAATGTTTGGAGGTTCTTTTATGATGGTTGGGATCATGTTATTTTGGGTTGTATTAATCGCCATTGGTTTTTATCTCTTACATCGTTTTATCAATGATCGTAAAGAAGAACTCTCTCCGATAGAAATATTGAAAGTACGATTAGCCAAAGGAGAGATCTCTTTAGATGAATTTGAACAGCTATCCAAAAAATTGTAGTCGTTATATTGTATACAGGAGATGCGATTTACCATTGCTCCCCCCTTTTTTCATTTCATATAGATGAAGGAAGTTGTTGATTGCATTGTCAACAACTTCTTTTTATCTCCATAATAAATTCATATTTTTTATTTATAATAAGCCAACTACATAAAATTTTGGAGGGATGCGTATTGCAATTCGGCAATATTGTAGTTCAAGGCGAAAATCTTTTGCTCGTAAGCAGCTTACTGATTAGCTATGTTATGTTTTATTACGGCATTAAGATATTAAAAATAGAACGAAACATCATGGATTTAATTTTTAACAGTTTTATTAACGGTGTACTCATTTGGAAATTTAGTTATGTCTTTTTACATCCGAATTCAGTTTTACAAAATCCGATGACAATCCTTTATTTTAACGGGGGATATGTTGGCATTAGTATGGGGATTGTTTTTATCACGGTCTATACTTGGTTATACGTAAAAAAGCAGAATATTCCTGTGGCTTCTTACACACGAGCAGTAGTTCCGGTATATTTTGGCTATTTTAGTACTTTTGCATGGATTCGAGTAATGGAAAATTCCCAAAATTATTTCATCATTTTGCAAGCAATAGTAGCGATTTGTTTTTTTATAGTAGCATCACGAGTCAAAATTCAAAAAACTTTATTGCAACTTCTTATATGGTTCCATCTCATTCAATTCGAACTAGCCCTGTATAAAAAATATTTTGTAAATACAGGAATCATATCAAAAGAAGTATGGTTGTATGGCTCTCTCGTTATCGTTTTTATATGTATTTCATATTGGTTAGAGAGGCGAGAAAGAGAAGCGGCTCTTGGGGACGAGAACAAGGGGCGGAGAAACGCAATGACCCAACTCGCTTTAGGTGTGATGATGGTAAGTATTGCTGTAGCTTCTGTTTTTAACAATCAACAGGAAGAAGGAAAGATCAAATCAAAGCCGGTCGTGTCTACTTCATTGGATTCGGGAAAAATCGGCACGAATAAAGGAGAAGTTGCCCCGGATTTTGAATTACTTTCAATTACAGGGGATAAAATAAAATTGTCTGATTTGCGTGGAAAAACGGTGATATTGAATTTTTGGGCTACTTGGTGTCCGCCTTGTAGAGCTGAAATGCCAGAAATGCAAAAGTTCTACGAAAACAATAAAAATAACAATGTAGAAATTTTAGCAGTCAACTTAACGAATAGCGAAAGAGGTCCTGATGCGGTGAACGATTTTGTGAAAAATAAGGGAGTGACATTTAAAGTTGTGCTTGATGAGCAAGGGGACATTGGAAATCTATACGGTGCAATAACGATCCCCACTTCGTATATCATCGATAAAAACGGGGTTATTAGAGATAAGTATATAGGTCCTATGTCTTATGAAACGATGGATCGCATGATCTCGAATATTCAATAAAAACTAAATAATGATCCCTCCTGAGTGGACAGTAACAAGAATTGTTGCTATTCACTCAAGGGGGGATTTCGGGAGTATATTAAAAACCTGTGAACCCACCAAACAAATCTGTAAAAAAGATAATGATCTTTGTCATCCAATCAAAAAACAGCATAATTCCCATGATAATCATAAGAACCCCTCCGACTTTGACGATGACAGCGTTATATCTTTTTATCCAATTCAACTTGCTGATAAAAAATGACATGATGAAAAAAGGTACAGCAAACCCTAATACATATGCGAACATATATAACATAGCTGCACTCGGTTTGGTAGCTGCTAACGCGATCACTGATACAAGAATTGGACCTGTGCAGGGAGTCCAGCCCGCTGCGAATCCTATGCCAATTAAAATAGAGCCAAAATAACCGGAAGGCTTGTTGCGGAAAACTAACCGTTTATCTTTCATCATAAAGGAAGGTGAAAATACACCTAAAATGACGAGACCAAAAAAGATAATGAACAAGGCACTAATTTGTCTGATTAAATCTTGGTAATCAACGAATAGTTTTCCTATTACAGAAGTACCAAAACCAATAGCGATGAAGATGACGGAAAAACCGAGCAAGAAAAAGAATGTATGGAGTATTGCGCGTTTTTGAAGCATCCCATTTTCTTTCTTTATTTCATCAACGGATACCCCAGTAATGTAAGATAAAAAAGCTGGATATAGCGGTAAACAACAAGGGGATATAAAAGACAGTAATCCCGCTCCGAAAGCTAGAAATACATTGATATCGTTCATATTGATCGATCCTCTCTCTTCAATCTTGATAACGATACTGTAAAATAAAATTGTGAATTTTTTGTGGAAAATTGGATTTTTCCTACTTAGTGTTTATTATGGATTGTTGGCGAACATGATTTGTGAGATATCCTAGTTGCGCTTTATACCCATTACCGGTATAATGTAATTGAAGAGGTGATGTTTTATGAACCATTGTGAAGATCATAATATGGATAAAAAAATGGTTCCACGAACGGAACAGGAAATCGAAAGCATTATCAAGCGCTTGAAGCGCATTGAAGGACAAGTGCGCGGGGTGCAAAAAATGGTCGAAGACGATCGGTATTGCATCGATATTTTAGTGCAAATTTCAGCGATCACGGCAGCGTTAAATAAAGTAGGATTGAACTTGCTAGAACGTCATGTTGGCCATTGTGTGTCGAAAGCGATTCGCGAAGGAAGCGGAGAAGAATCCATTCGTGAATTAATGGATGTCATTAAACAGTTCTCAAAGTGAAAGGAGTGGGAAGCATTATGAGTGAACAAAAGCATGTCACACTTAGAGTGACCGGCATGACATGTGCCGCGTGTGCCAATCGGATTGAGAAAGTATTAAATAAGATGGATGGAGTAGAAGCCAATGTCAATTTGGCAATGGAAAAAGCAACGATTAAATATGATCCATCGAAGCAAACGATCGCCGATATCGAAACGAAAATTGAGAATTTGGGGTATGGCGTTGCGACAGAAAAAGTGACGCTCGATATTGAAGGGATGACATGCGCGGCATGTGCGTCACGGATTGAAAAAGGGTTAAATCGGATGGAAGGTGTGACAAGCGCTGCTGTAAACTTGGCGACAAACAGTGCTGTTGTCGAATACAAGGAAGGCGTTACATCTGTCGAAGACATTTTAGAAAAAATCAAAAAGCTTGGGTACAAGGGGCAGATTCGAAACGAAGAACAAGACGATGCTGGCCGGAAAGAAGAGCGGCTGAAACGAAAACAACGGCAACTCGCGATTTCTATCATCTTATCGTTGCCGCTGCTTTATACGATGCTTGCCCATATGCCGTTTGATATAGGCTTGCCGATGCCGCATCTGCTGATGAATCCGTGGTTCCAGCTTCTTTTAGCTACACCCGTTCAGTTCTACATCGGCGGTCCCTTCTATGTCGGGGCGTACCGGGCGTTACGAAACAAGAGCGCTAACATGGACGTTCTCATAGCGCTTGGAACATCGGCTGCGTACTTTTACAGCTTGTATGAAGCTTTTCGAACGATTGGGAATCCTGAATATATGCCAAGATTATATTTTGAAACGAGCGCCGTCTTGATTACGCTTGTGGTTGTCGGAAAATACTTTGAGGATCTTGCGAAAGGGAGAACAACCGAAGCGATCTCTAAGCTGTTGAGCCTTCAGGCAAAGGAAGCGACTGTTATCCGTAATGGGGAGGAAAGAAAGGTTCCGCTCGAGGAAGTGGTGATCGGCGATACGATTCTTGTCAAGCCAGGAGAAAAAATCCCGGTAGACGGTACGGTCATCGCCGGGGCATCTTCCGTAGATGAATCGATGATTACTGGTGAATCGATTCCAGTTGATAAGAAGGAAGGCGACTATGTGATCGGGGCGACGATGAATACGAATGGCGTACTGACCATTCGTGCCGAAAAAGTCGGAAAAGATACCGCGCTGGCCAATATCATTAAAATCGTTGAAGAGGCGCAAGGGTCGAAAGCCCCGATTCAGCGGATGGCGGATACCATTTCCGGCATTTTCGTACCGATTGTTGTCGGAATTGCTGTCGTTGCATTCATTATATGGTACTTCTTTGTTGCGCCGGGTGATTTGGCAAAAGCGCTTGAAGTGGCCATCGCCGTTCTTGTCATTGCGTGTCCTTGTGCGCTCGGTTTGGCCACACCGACATCGATTATGGTCGGCACCGGCAAAGGGGCAGAACAGGGAATTCTCTTTAAAGGAGGTGAGTACCTAGAGGGAACGCATAAAATCAATGCCGTATTACTGGATAAAACAGGAACAGTGACAAAAGGAAAACCGGAAGTGACAGATGTGTTACAATTCCAAGAAAACATGCTTGACTATGCCGTTTCAGCCGAGAGCGCTTCGGAACATCCGTTGGCTCATGCGATTGTTGAATACGGGAAGAAACAAGCAATTTCTATTAAGCCATTGGAGCATTTCTCTGCCATTACCGGCCACGGAATTGAAGCTGTCATTGACGGAAAAAGCATCCTTATTGGAACGCGAAAATTGATGAAGGAGCGCTCTGTAGAGATTTCTGTGCATGAAGATAAAATGGTAGAGCTTGAAAAACAAGGAAAAACAGTCATGCTCATTGCGATCGATGGACAGCTTGCCGGCATCATTGCTGTCGCGGATACAGTAAAAGAAAGCTCCAAAGAAGCGATTCAAACATTAAAACAAATGGGTATCGAAGTGTACATGGTAACGGGAGACAATAAACGGACAGCGGAAGCGATCGCAAACCAAGTGCACATTGATCATGTCTATGCAGAGGTGCTGCCGGAAGACAAAGCGAAAATCGTCGAGGAATTGCAAAAACAAGGGAAACGAGTCGCGATGGTCGGTGATGGAATTAATGACGCTCCAGCTCTTGCGAAAGCGGATATTGGGATGGCGATTGGCACAGGAGCGGATGTCGCGATCGAAACGGCCGATGTTACCTTGGTCGGTGGGGATTTAGCCCATATTCCGAAAGCGATTGAGTTAAGCCGCAAAACAATGAAAAACATTCGGCAAAACTTATTTTGGGCATTATTTTATAATAGCGTTGGCATTCCAGTCGCTGCAGCTGGGTTATTACAACCATGGATCGCTGGGGCAGCGATGGCATTTAGCTCTGTATCGGTTGTGACAAACGCGCTTCGTTTGAAACGCGTGAAAATATAAACATTTAAGGAGGAATGGATGATGACGATTACATTACAAGTACAAGGAATGACATGCGGACATTGCAAAGCGGCGGTGACAAATGCCCTTCAAGAGCTAGATGGCGTCAGCCGCGTCGAAGTACATTTGCAAGAAGGTACAGTCGATGTAGATTATGATGAAACAAAAGTAAGCGTAGAAAAACTGAAAGAAGCGATTGAAGAGCAAGGATATAATGTGAAGTAACATGAAAGAGAGAGGGTGTCTCAAAAGTGATCACTTTTGAGACACCCTCAAATAGTATTATGATGACATTTTACGGCATTCTTCAGCACACTGACGGCATAAATTGGCACATTCCTGACAGTGTGTATCTTGGAATTTTGCACATTCAGCGGCACAAGCATCGCAAATTGTCGCGCAAAGTTGGCAAAACTCCTTCGCATACATGCTTCCGCGAGACATCCATTGAGCCGCCATGGCACAAATATCTGCACAATCCCTTAAAATGTTGATACAATGTGTTCTAGCCTGTACGTCAGCTGCTTTTAAACATGAAGTCAGACATTCTTCACATGCTTGCACACATTTGTTACAAGCATCAATACACGTTTGAAATTGTTGAAATGATGAATCAATAACCGTTGTCATATATAATCACTCCTTTTGATTTAAATTCATTTTTATTTTTTTCTAACTAAAAAATAATATACTGGAAATACGAACCAAGGACAAAAAATAAGAGGCTGTCTCAAAAGGTTGCTAAATCGACCTTTTGAAATCAGCCTCTTTTACTTACTACGATAAATCGTTATTCCCCTTTATTCGTTGTGTCATTCGGATCTGGGGTATAGTCCGATTTGTAATCGGTATATTTTACTTCTGTGACCATTCCGGCTGAAGCATGGTGCAAGTCATGGCAATGGAACATCCAATTTCCCGGATTATCCGCTTTAAACGCGACGACATATTCTTCACCAGGGTTTACATTTAAGGAATCCTTTATCAATGGAGAGCCTGTGACCGGCTTGCCGTTTTTGCTTAATACTTGGAAGAAATGTCCGTGTAAATGCATCGGATGTACATCTTTTGGTGAATTGTTCACAATTCTGACTTTTACTAAATCTCCTGTCTTCACATTAATAGGCGCTGTGTCAGGATACGTTTTCCCATTAATCGTGAAAATCATGCCATTTTTGCCCATAGCGGTTCCTAAATCCATTGTGTACTCTACATCATATTTTTCGTCTAACGTAAATGGACCTGTTTCATATTTTCCGTATGTTGTCATATCCACGACAGGAAGGTTTTCTTTTGCATTTTCTTTATCCGTATTGTTTGTCTGGTCTTCGTATTGAATTTTCACTTTCATGCCATCGGTACCTTCCATATCACCATGACATTCTAATAACCATTCACCCGGGTTATTCGCGATAAATTCAATATCATAACGTTCACCCGGAGCAATATTTAAAAGTTCATCTTTGATTGGTTGCGGATCTTTTAACGGCTGCCCGTCAGTTGCGACAATTTTAAACTCATGACCATGCAGGTGAAGTTTGTGGGCCATGTATCCTGCGTTTACAAGGCGAAGCCGCACCTTTTCGCCTTTTTTCACTTTTAACGGTTGGACAGCAGCCCCGCTTTTTCCGTTAATCGTGAAAATATCGTACATATTCATGTTATGTCCCATGCTGCTCATATCCATTTGTTGATTATCAGAGCTATTTCCATTATTCATATTACTATGATCCATGCCGCTCATATTCATGTCCATATGGCTTTCGGCGTCCGGGTCGCTCATCCATTCATCTAACACAAGTGTATAATCTCGATCTACTTTTTCTTCATTTTTCGGTTCTACGATTAATGTACCGTATAATCCCTTGTCCACTTGCTCGGCGCTTTTTTGATGGGAATGATAAAAATACGTTCCCGGCACGGTTGCTGTAAATTCATACGTAAACGTTTCACCCGGTTTAATGGCGTCCATCGTGACACCCGGTACTCCATCTTGGTTATTTGGAACAGGGTAGCCGTGCCAGTGAATCGTGATCGGTTCTGGCAATTCATTTTTTAAAACAATTTTCACATTATCCCCTTGCTTTACGCGGATTTGCGCACCGGGTACCGATCCATTATACGTGTATACCGGAAGTTTGACTTGATCGTTGATTTGTAATAACGCTTCCTTCGCAGTAAGGTTAATCTCTTTCCCAGATAATACTTCTGTATTGGTTGCTAAAGGTAATTGCTGCTTACTGGATTCATTAGAAGTATTTTCTTTTTTTGTATTCATGTTGGACATGTCGTGTCCTTGCATCGAAGAATTATTTGAGCAAGCTGCACCAATCGCAACAACTCCTGCCAAAACAGTTCCTAACAATAATTTCTTCATCGCTTTCCCTCCATAAACTTGTGATGTAAGTCATAGTAACATCATCATAAAAAATAAATGTGCAAAATTTATGGAGAAAAATTATATTTTTTTCACACGAAGTAGTTCGAAGATTAAATTATTGTTTGACATAAAAAAGATAAGCCACTACCTATAACCGGTTAATTGCGGTTATAGGTAATAGCTTGTTTGCCCATTTGTATCCAAGCTTGAATAAATTCAGACTTAGGTGCTTTTTTATTTTTCGTACCTGTCAATGGGTCATTAAAATAAATATATTTCTCATCATATCCGGTGATTAACACGGAATGCTCCCGGTATGTTATTTTTATAGGGCCTTGCGGGGTCTGCCATTCAATAAATTCAGACGGAGGAAGTATACGAAAGGTTGTGTTGGTAATAACCCAAACTGGGGTACCTTCAGACAAATACTTATATATTTCTTCAAATGATTGTCCTGTTAAATCAACGATTTGGTTTGGTAAATAAATCTCGGCTAATTCTTTTATAGGTTTATGATAGACACCATATCCCGGTTTCTTTATTGTATACATGTCACCAACAAACCCTTCATTTGGATGTCCATAAAATACTTTTCCATTATGTATTCGATAAGGGGTTGGATTTTTCTTTATTTGCTTCGCTAGTGTCATCTTGTCTACATTGATTCCCGCGTGATTCAAAAGCATTGCCAGACTTGTTACCTCGCACCCCCTTGGTAGTTCTGGGAGTTGCGAGAAAAGGGGGGCATCAATGAGAGCTGATTTAACCGGGATTTGTTCTTTTGAATGTCTAGATGATGGATTTCTCGCTTCAACTTTATTTTTATATGATGTTTTCTGTACTAGATTGTTTATAGCGTCGACCATATTTTCAGAATTTACATAATGGAAAAATAGAGTTAAAAACAATAGGAAAAAAGCGATATAGGATCCTATTGCTAGTTTATATAACTTCTCATTGGTTGGCTTTCGTAAAAGAAAAATAGAAAGTGAAACAATCATAAAGGCTAAAAAAAGTATAATCCCTAACATGACAGCTGCACCCCTTTGTTAAACTTGCTGTTTTTATATTATCGACTAAATATGCAGAAACAATGGAGATGATTCTTATCATGTAATTATGTAACAATTATGTAACAATCTCAAAAAATCCATAATTTCTCCACATTTTATTGTTTTAATATGTTAGAGGAATGAAAATATCGCAAGCAGGTCAAGTTCCCAGTCACAAAGCGATGCCATGCATGTTCGGAAGAGAAGCCAAGCAGCTTTCCTAAAAGATGTAAAAGATGAATAGCAATGATCACCGTATCTTCTTGTTTCACCAAATGACGATTGCGACGTTGAAGATAGAATTGAATTTGTGACAGCTGGGCAGAAACAAAAAAGAAAATGACTGCATATTGTTTTTGAATCTTTGCTTGATCTGTAGTAAAATGAAAGTGCTCTTGCATGGGGATTCTCCTTTCGAATGTTGGATAGCACTTTCATTCTACAGGAAATCCACAAGCAAGGGCTATTTTTATGCTTACTCGATTTTATCTAGCACCACGGGTTCTATAAAATTTAAATTTAATAAAGTGGGGGAATAGCAATATCATGTGCGGTTTTATTGGTTGTATTCATGATCATCCAAGAATCATTGATGAAAAATGGAAAGAAACGTTTCAAGAAATGAATAATATCATTACTCATCGCGGTCCTGACGATGATGGTTATTTTTTTGATGAATACGTGAATTTTGGATTTCGACGCTTGAGTATTATTGATCTTGAGGCAGGGCATCAGCCATTGTCCTATGAAAATGAGCGATATTGGATCATATTTAATGGGGAAATCTACAACTATGTGGAATTGCGAGAAGAATTGCTTGCAAAGGGATATAAATTTACTACTCATTCCGATACTGAAGTCATTATTGCTCTTTATAGTGCTGAAAAAGAAAAAGCTGTAGAAAAGCTTCGAGGTATGTTTGCTTTCGTCATCTGGGACAAACAAGAGAAAACAATTTTTGCGGCACGTGACCCGTTTGGCATAAAACCATTTTTCTATATGGAACAGGGCGACCGTACGTTTTTTGCTTCCGAGAAGAAAAGTATTTTGCTAGCTCTTAAAAATGATTTATTAGACTATGATTCACTGCAGCATTATTTAACATTCCAATATGTACCTGAACCAATGACGATGTCTGTTGGTATTAAAAAGTTAGAACCGGGTCATTATATTAAGAAAAAAATCGGTGAAAAATTAACCATTCATCGCTATTGGAAAGCCAAATTCCAACCTATCATCAAATCAGAAGATGGACTTGTCAAAGAAATTCGCAACGCGCTGTTCGATTCCGTGCAAGTGCATATGCGCAGCGATGTGCCGGTAGGTTCGTTTTTATCAGGAGGAATTGATTCATCCTTCATTGCAGCAATTGCTAAACAATTCAATCCTAATATCAAGACATTTTCTGTCGGCTTTGAGCGGGAAGGCTTCAGTGAAATTGATGTGGCAAAAGAAACAGCGGAAAAGCTGGGCGTTGAGAATATTAGCTATGTCATTTCACCAGAGGAATATATGGCGGAATTACCGAAAATTATGTGGCATATGGATGATCCACTTGCCGATCCTGCGGCAGTACCGCTTTATTTTGTTGCCCGGGAAGCAAGAAAGCATGTAACGGTCGTTCTTTCCGGTGAGGGAGCTGACGAGTTATTTGGCGGTTATAACATTTATCGTGAGCCACAGTCATTGGAACTTTTTGAGCGAATGCCAAGTACGGTTAAATCAGCTTTGAGAGTGATTGCAGGGCTACTCCCGGAAGGAATAAAAGGAAAAAGCTTTATTGAGCGCGGTACAACACCAATGGAAGAACGATATATCGGCAATGCGAAAATGTATAGCGAGACAGAAAAACAAGAACTGCTAAAAGGATATAAGAGGGGATTAGAATATACATATATTACAGCTCCTTTTTATAGAGAAACAACTCATTATCCTCCTGTAAACCGGATGCAATATATTGATATTCATACATGGCTGCGAGGCGATATTTTATTAAAAGCGGACAAAATGACAATGGCCCATTCATTAGAGTTGAGGGTTCCATTTTTAGATAAAAAGGTATTTGAAGTAGCCGCCAAAATTGCTCCGGAAATGAAAACGACAAACAAAACGACGAAATATATTCTACGAAAAGCAGCAAAAGGAATTGTTCCAGATCATGTTTTAAATCGCAAAAAATTAGGATTTCCGGTGCCAATTCGTCATTGGTTAAAAAATGAAATGCATGATTGGGCGAAAAATATTATAAAAGAAAGTGCAACAGATCATTTATTTAATAAAGATCTATTGTACCGTTTACTAGACGAGCATTGTAGCGATAAGGCAGATCACAGCCGAAAAATTTGGACCGTTCTTATCTTTATGATTTGGCACCAAGTATATGTGGAAAAGAAATACGATTTTACAAATGTATATAAAAAAGACAAGCAGCTGCTATCAATCTAATTTGATTAATTTGTGATTTCCTGTCTTCTTATTTGCACCCAAGCTTCTAAAATTCAGCTTTTGGGTGCTCTTTTATTTTTCGTACCTGTCAACGGATTATTAAAATAAATATGTTAATCATCATCCCATCAAGGAATTACAAGATCAGATTATTACATGCAATCAATGAATAATTAATAAATGAGTGATGAACCGTCAACTTAATAGGTTGGCGGTATTTCTAAAGAAGAGGGATATTTTTTTATTATGTAACTATTCACTCCGATAGTAGTATGTAAAGAAGCGCAACACAAATAGGGCATCCCCGTAATAGAAAATGCCCTAAGTGGTAGAAAGAACGCGATCAAGCGTGTCACCCGTCAACAGAAGACATAA
>NZ_SDLG01000031.1:0-11949 GCF_013096965.1 Anoxybacillus sp. CHMUD | reverse complement strand
CGAGATTTATACAGCGCATTTTTAATCATGAATGTGAAAGACAATCGAAAAGAAATAGATAGACACAAATGTTTAGAGAGATGGGATCAATTTATTCGACTGCATGATGAAGAAATCAAACGACTTCATCTTCATTCATGTGTCGTAAGTAGTATGGGAATTTAAATGATAAAAAGCGTCTTGAATCGGGCGCACAGGGCGATAAGCACCAGTAAGGTGTTTGCCCATGAAAGTCTTGTGGAATTAGAGTCAGTGTCCATGCGAAGGTATGGAAGAAGCTCTATAGTACACAAGAACCCCGTGGCTTTAGCCATCGGGAGGTTCAGGAAGGCGGGATGTAACGTGAGAAGAAAAACGAAATTGATTCATGGTGGCATTGCTGGGGATGTGCATACAGGGGCTGTTTCTGTTCCAATTTATCAAGTGAGCACGTATAAACAGGAAGCGGTCGGTGTGCATAAAGGATACGAATATTCACGTACCGGCAATCCAACACGGCATGCACTAGAGGAGCTTATTAAAGATGTGGAAGAAGGATATGCTGGCTTTGCGTTTAGTTCTGGGATGGCAGCTATTACAGCGGTTATGATGTTGTTCAACAGCGGCGATCACGTCATTTTAACTGACGATGTATACGGTGGCACATACCGCGTCATGACGAAAGTGTTGAACCGTCTTGGCATTGAATCGACATTTGTCGATACGAGCGATTTAGCGAATATTGAAGCGCATATTCAACCAAATACGAAAGCGATTTATCTTGAAACGCCAACGAATCCGCTTTTAAAAATTACAGACATCCAAGAGGCAGCAGCGATTGCGAAACGCCATGGACTACTAACGATCGTCGATAACACGTTTAGCACACCATATTGGCAAACGCCAATTGCGCTTGGTGCAGATATCGTCATTCATAGCGCAACAAAATATTTAGGCGGTCATAGCGACGTCGTTGCTGGGCTTGTCGTCGTTAATAGCGAACAACTTGCGACCGACTTGCACTTCATCCAAAACTCGACAGGTGGCATTCTCGGTCCGCAAGATTCATGGTTATTAATGCGTGGCATCAAGACGCTTGGCATTCGCATGGAAGAACATGAGGAAAATACACGCAAAATTGTTGAATTTTTAACGAATCATCCAGCTGTTACACGCGTGTATTATCCTGGGCTTCCGTCACACCCAAATCATGACGTAGCGAAAAAACAAATGCGCGGCTCTGGCGGCATGGTGTCATTTGACGTTGGCAGCGCCGAAAAAGCAGAACAAGTGCTCACGCGCGTCCGCTACTTTACGCTAGCGGAAAGTTTAGGAGCGGTGGAAAGTTTAATTTCCCTCCCAGCGAAAATGACGCACGCTTCCATCCCGAAAGAACGTCGCGATGAACTAGGCATTACCGATGGTCTCATTCGCATTTCTGTTGGCTTAGAAGATGCGGATGATTTAATTGAAGATTTAGCACAAGCGTTGGCATAAATTACATCGCCCCCTTTTTTCTTTTCTATGATACATTGAAAGAAGGAAGGAGGACGGTTATGTTGGATGAACAAAAGCAACATTGGTTAGGAAAAGCGCGTGACTACAAAGCATACAGTCTCGTTTTATTTGCGCTTAGCGTATTTTTATATATAGGTACGTGGATTCCAGATGCGATAGATGAAGCGAAGCGACCATTTGTGCTCGGAGCAGTGTTTATTCTCATGCTCGCCTCTATTTTTTTCTCCCACCGCTCAAATGTATACGTAAGAAAAATAGAAGAAGAAGCGTAAACTTCAAACGTTCAATACTGATTCGTCGACGTCTACGACGTAAGAAAAATAGAAGAAGAAGCGTAAACCCCATTTTCGAACGAACTAAAAACGTGTAAAATAAAAGAAAATGGGTAAAGGGGGAATGCATGATGATGTGGATGATTACAGGCTTAGTCATTACAGCTGTCATCGGTTTTGTTATTATCGCGGAAGTGAACGCCGAAGCATAAAACAGTCTCTAAACAGGAGACTGTTTTTTATAAAACAACTACTTGTGAATACATTCACAACTGTCGTCGACCTCCAATCTTGCAAAAACCCCAGGGGATCGACGACAGTTTATTTTTGAGAATTTTTCAGTCGTATCAACGCATCAAGGTTATTGACAGAATTTTCGGATGGATATATAATAAAGTTGTATAGCTTTTCCATATGTTGATTTATCAACGCTTTTTTGGGGGTTGTATCGTACCTATGAGGAATTGAAACAAGTAATGTCAGACGGTGCTTCGTCTACAATCAAACGGTTGTATCGTACCTATGAGGAATTGAAACAAGTCTTTCCAATCACCACCCCACTCAAGCCCAAGGGTTGTATCGTACCTATGAGGAATTGAAACCAATTTCAGTCATCGAATCCGCACCCCTTTCGTCTGGTTGTATCGTACCTATGAGGAATTGAAACTGGACAAGGATTGACTATTTCTTTTGTGAAAAATGTCTGGGTTGTATCGTACCTATGAGGAATTGAAACAAAAGGGAGATGATTGCTAATGATGAAAGTTTATGCTTTGGGTTGTATCGTACCTATGAGGAATTGAAACCAGCTATGCCCGCTATATTGCAATAGTGGGCGACTATGGGTTGTATCGTACCTATGAGGAATTGAAACCTGTATAAGGATTTTCGGGAATATACTCGCTTTTCGGTTGTATCGTACCTATGAGGAATTGAAACCTCTTTTGATCTATATGAAAATGTGTAGTGATTTTGGGTTGTATCGTACCTATGAGGAATTGAAACTAGAGTGAAAACAGCTTATTTGTTTTCGGGTCTCTTGGGTTGTATCGTACCTATGAGGAATTGAAACAGCGTTTGGAAAGTTCTAGACCTTTGAGCGGTTGAAAGGTTGTATCGTACCTATGAGGAATTGAAACTCTGATCGTGGTATTCACTATGAGGGGGAAATTAAGGTTGTATCGTACCTATGAGGAATTGAAACTCAACGAGAGATACAGAAAGCAAAAGCCAATCGTCTTGGTTGTATCGTACCTATGAGGAATTGAAACTATGCATCGACAACCTCAAAATCAACAATTCTAAAGGTTGTATCGTACCTATGAGGAATTGAAACTTTTTTTCTAATCTCAAATACATATTCTGGATTGTGGTTGTATCGTACCTATGAGGAATTGAAACTCGCCATCTACTCAACAATTTATTGCCACTGCGGCAGGTTGTATCGTACCTATGAGGAATTGAAACCATAATCCCCTTGCGATTTAGCATAGTCCCCTTGCGAGGTTGTATCGTACCTATGAGGAATTGAAACTAGTTCGGTTTGGATCCACTCTCGACGCTCTTCTATGGTTGTATCGTACCTATGAGGAATTGAAACATAGAAACGGTGTACGTTTACTACTACTACATTATCTGGGTTGTATCGTACCTATGAGGAATTGAAACACTTTAGGGAAGAAAAAACCGCTTCAATACTAGTTAGGTTGTATCGTACCTATGAGGAATTGAAACTTTGGGCTTCCAACAAATTCACTAAAGAAACAGGCATGTGGTTGTATCGTACCTATGAGGAATTGAAACCATACAACAAGAAATACGGTGGTTGGATCGAGTTGGAGGGTTGTATCGTACCTATGAGGAATTGAAACTGCAGACCCGTGGAACGCTACGCAATTCATGCAGGACAGGTTGTATCGTACCTATGAGGAATTGAAACAACAGCAATACAACGTGAGAGTGCGAGAAATTTGTGCGGTTGTATCGTACCTATGAGGAATTGAAACCAGGCGAAGCGAGAGGCTAGACAAGCCTGTCTTGCCGGTTGTATCGTACCTATGAGGAATTGAAACCACACGCAACGAAAGAAGGACAAGAACAAAAAGCAGGTTGTATCGTACCTATGAGGAATTGAAACGATGACGCGGATCGCTTGCTATGCCATGACTGTGGCGGTTGTATCGTACCTATGAGGAATTGAAATTTCATCGTTCCAAGATGTTTTTCCTTTGCTTCTTGAGGTTTGTATCGTACCTATGAGGAATAGCGTTTTTTGTATTGAAAAGCAGGGATGTTTATGCCCTGCTTTTAATTTTTTGTTGCAACTTTCAGAAAAGTATTGCGCAAAAACTAGTTCGTTTGTATCATCAGTAATATGAGGGTATTTTTTGAAAAGGTGGGTAAGGGATGAAATTACTAACATTTCTCGGCGCGAATGACTATTGTGAAACAACGTATCGTTTTCGGGAGCGTGTGCATACGGCAAAGTTTTTTCTATCTGTCCTTATTCAAGAACTGCAACCAGATGAAATATACGTATTTATGACAGATGGGGCACGAGAGAAAAACGAAGCACCGTTGCTTGACGAATTAAACCGATACGGTGTAGATGAAAAGAAAGTGCATGCTGTGCGCATTCCCGATGGGCAAACAGAAGAAGATTTATGGAATATTTTTTCAATTCTCGCTGATCAAGTGCTTGAAAATGACTCTATCGTCCTTGATATTACGCACGGCTTTCGGACGTTGCCGCTCGTTGGAACAATTAGTTTGCAATATTTGAAATTCGTGAAACAAGTACATATTGCTGGGGTATATTATGGAGCGTTTGAAGCAAGAAAAGCAGAGTACATCAATGGACAAGAAGTCGTTGTTGCTCCGACGTTTGATTTAACTCCTTTTGTTCACCACCTTCCTGAATGGCAGCGGGCAGCAAATGAATTGATCGCGTTTGGTGATGCGAAAACGCTTGGTTCATTGCTTGAATCATTACATAATCAGCTCCGAAAACAAAAAATTGCGGTAAATGAACTGAAGCGATTCGGAAGTTATGTAAACGATATCAGTGCATATTTAAGAACAGGACGGATTAAATCATTCACAGACCTATTCGCAAAATCTGAAAGTATATTACAAAGAGAACAATTGATAAAAGAAATTGAGCAGTTCGTGCCGCCTGTCCGCTACATTTTTCATCAGCTTGTGAACTATATTCAACGTATCGCCCCGAAACAGTCGCGATTGCATACATACTACGATTTAGCGATTTGGTATGGCGATCACCACTTACTTTCCCATTGTTTCATTATGTTGCGAGAAATGATTGTTTCGCTCATATTGGAACGGGTGCTTGATGAAATTGGGCCAATGCCGGATGATCGCGAATTCCGGTACGATCCGATACGGAAAAAAGGAGAGCGACTGCTTACTACATTGTTAAAACAACAAGAAAAGAAACAGTTGCACAATCCGTTGTTGAAAGAGCTTGCTGAAAAGCTTCATCGGTTGACAAATTATCGCAACGATCTTGGACATTTTAGTTTCCGAACAGATCATGTGCCGCCAAAAGTTTTTTATCGTTTCTATGAAGAAGAAATTAAATCTTACAAGTTATTTCAGTTTTTAGAAAATGAACAGCTGTGGAAAGAATTTAAAACATGGCATGAAGAACAAACGATAAAGGAAGAACCGAACGAAACAATTCTGATTACTCCGTTAGGACTAAGCAAAGGGCTGCTTTATAGCGCTATTGTGCACAATCAACCACAAGCGATATGGCTATTAACATCCAAAGAAAGTGCGAAGCAAGTGAACGATGTTTGTCAACAAGCCAACTTTCATGGGAACGTTCACGTGGTAGTGATGGAAGATCCGTACATAGATTTCAATTGTTGGAAAACGTATATGGAGCAGTTCGTTCATACAATAGAAACGGACAATCGTGTGCGCTTTGTTGTGAATTTAACAGGTGGTACGACGGCGATGCAATATGTTGTTCAACAAATAGCGGCAAAGTTAAAAGAAAAAGGCGAACACGTCCAATATGTCGCACAAGTAGACCGAAGACCTGTAAACGAGCAACAAGCAAACCCATACGTGCTTGGAGAACAAATAATCATTGAAGAGCATTAAGGGGAAGAACCGATGTATCAAACAATCGTTATGACATGTGGTGTATCGTCGTTAATGAGAACAAATGTGTTTGGAAAAAGAAAAGAAAATTTGCTTCATAAGTTGGGGATGAGCGAAGGAGAATTTTCTCAATTGCTTAATAAACACACCGTTTCTGAAGAAATAGATAGAGCGATTTTGAAGTGGATAGATGAAATGAAACTACATTTTAAAGAAGCGAAAGAAACCCCAAACTTTGTAAGTGCAGAATATTCGATGATGCATGAACTACAAAAACAAGGGAAATTAGGGAAACATCCACGTGTAGAGCTTATATTGACCAATACTGTTGGTGGGAAAATTGTGGAGCGATTGCTTAGCGCTTTGTTTAAAGAACATTTTTCTGCAACGGTTGGATGCTCATATGTAAATATTGACGTAACTGAAACGAAGCAAATGAATCGAACGTTAGGGGAATATATGCAAGCAGTCGGTGAAAAGTTGTCGCAAGGAGAGCCAACATCCACGTGCTTTGCTCCCATTGGTGGATATAAAGTAATGACGTCACTCGGATATATTGTTGGTTCGTTTTTAGGTTATCCGACTGCTTATTTACACGAAAACAGTCAAATTATACACGAAATTCCACCTATTCCGATCCATCTTGATGAGGGGTTTGTACAAAAGCATATTGCCCTCTTAAGACGTTGTCAGCGCGATATTGTATGTATTGATGAACTATCGCATCCAGAAAAACAAGTCATTTCAGCCTATTCATCCATATTCCAACAAGAAGAGGGATACGTCTATTTGACGCCTTTCGGTGAATTTTTGTTTGAACATGAAAAATATAAACATTTATTGGATACAAAATATTTCGCAACGAAACAAGTAATAAAAATGATGGAGGGAAGGAAGAAGTTTGCTGTAGATCAACTTAAACAATTTGTGAAAAAACTAAAGTATGAAGAAGGAATCATTTTTAATTTGCAACATGAAAAAGAATTCGAGAAACTCGATCAAAAAAGGGTGAAATTTTATTTATATAAATCATCTACTGGGGGCGTGTTCCGTCTCGCTTATCAGTATGATGAAAAAGAAGATGTACTCTTTGCGAATTATTTATGGTTTGACCATGCTCAATACGAAAGAGAAGCAGCTGCTGGAATCGGGCTTTATGAACAGCATTCTGAATTTGAGGACATTACAAATATAATCGTTGGACATAAGTGAGGGGAAAGATAATGAATCATTCAGCCATTTGCAAACGGTCATATGATATGGAACTAATTACCCCCCTCGCCATGCATGGGGCGAATCCGAAGCAACAGGCGGAATTTCGCATCGCATCATGGCGCGGTGTGTTGCGGTATTGGTGGCGGACGCTTCAAGAAGAATGGAACAATGAAACATTGCTAAAAAAGGAAGAGACGTTGTTTGGCGGAACGATGATCAACAAACAAAAATCACCTGTTGCTTTTGTGCTAGAAAAAGAGATGGTGAGCGCCAAAAAAGAAAATGTTCTTCCGCATAAACAAGGGACTGCTGTTCCAGCGATTCCGAGCGGCTGCTCTGTAACGATAACGATGCAAGCGCGCAACCGCGATGAACCGTACGTGCACACGTATGATTTGTATGTGCAATATATGCTTCATCTCGCTGGCATGGGACAGCGGGCGCGGCGCGGATTTGGTGCAATGCAATGGGCAGAGCACCAATGGGAAAGCGTTGCTCAATTTTCGCATAGCTTACAACAAATTCTTCAACAGTTGCGCGTAAGTGATGCGTTTACGTTTTCCCATGAAGGATGTGTAGTAAAGCGAAAAAGGGATGTAAAAACAAGCTATCCGGTATTGTCGGCCGTTTGGGTCGGAAAGGGAGAGAAATCTCCACAAAGTATATTAGTCAAGTTTGGGAAAGCGTCGCACGAAGCGAACGGTCGTGGGGATCTTGGACGCGTGCGCCCGAAAAAGTGGGCTTCGCCGTTGTGGTGCACCGTAAGGAAAATGGGTGACTTATACTATCCAATTATTACAGAAGTGAAAGCAAATGATGCAAATGATGAACGATATACGAATAAAAACTATGAGCGTCAACGAGACGAGTTTTTGAAAATAGTCGGGGTGAAATTATGACGAACCGCCATGTCGTGATTTTTACAATTGGTCCTGTGCAGTCATTTATTGCTTCCGCGCGAAGAACAGAAGATTTATGGAGCGGAAGTTACATTCTTTCTTATTTAGCACGGGAAGCGATGAAAGTGTTGTATCAAATGGATGAAACAACGGAAATGGTATTTCCGAAAGTTTCGAAAGAAGAGTTAAATAAGCCAAATGTAAAAAACTTTCATATTGCATCCATTCCGAACCGTTTTACTACGATCGTCCAAGGAAGTGCAGAGCAAGTATACGCTCGGTTAAAGGAAGTGGAACAAAGCGTACGCAACATTTTTACGGACTTTTGTTTTCAAGCGATCGAAGAAGTGTTTCATTCTTTAAGCGACGAAGAAAAAGAAAAATTAAAGCGCTTAACCGAAAAGCAAATTCTCTCATTTTTAGAAATATATTGGGTGATTGAACCGTATGGAGATGAACCATTTAACAAGGTGCGAGAGCAGGCAGAGAAACGCCTTGGAGCGTTAAAAAACGAAAAAACGTTTGAATATGTGCCGCAAACAAGTTTCGTTTGCGCGGTTTGTAAAGAACGAGAGGCGCTTTGTCTTGATGACATTCATCCGAATGATCGGTACGGTACGATTAAGCAAAAGTTAGTTAAGACGTGGAGTAGACGCGCTTACGAGTACAGAGAAAACGAAGAAAAACAAACAGGAAAAATTAAAGATTCAGAGTTTTTATGTGGCGTTTGTTTAGGAAAACGCGCAGCTCGCTCTTATTTTGAGGAGAAGTTTAAACAAGCAGGAGCGAAATTCCGCCCATTCCCTTCTGTATTGGACATCGGTCACGGAAACTATTATGCCATCATTATGATGGATGGAGACAACATGGGAAAAATGTTTAGCGGCGACAAAGAACATGCGTATAGTGAAGTGAGTGAAAAACTTGCGCGTTTTGCGCAACAACATGTTCCGCATATTGTCGAAAAACATGATGGCAAGCTCGTTTATGCGGGCGGAGATGATGTGCTTGCGTTTGTCCCTGTTGACAAAGTGTTAATAATCGCAGAACAGTTACGCTTTGCGTTTAGCGATCAAGAAAAGGGACTTGGCAAGGAAGCAACCGCTTCGTTTGGCGTGATTATCGGGCATAAAAAAGCACCACTTCATATGTTGCTCGATGGGGTGCGCAAATTAGAGAAAAAGGCGAAAAGCTACCGAAAAGAAAAAGATGCGCTCGCTCTTTCGATTTATATGGGAGCAGGAGAGATTTTAGAAACGGTGTTGCCATGGAAAATTGAACATGAAACAACGTCGCAATTATTACTAAAATTCGTCGACTTGCTTCATACGACATTATCATCGACGTTTATTTATCGCTTTTTAGAGGCATTTTCCCCGTTATTAGAGCAAGGAGGAAAGTGGAAGGAAAACGATATGCTTCGTCTCGAGCTTTATCGTTTATTACACCGCTCGAAGCGTGAAGGAGCTAAACATGTCGATGTTCGTCCATACGTCGAAGATTTAATGAAATTGCACGACGTAGCAAAAACAGGATATGACTTTTTATATTTGTTAAAGATGTTGACGTTTTTTAGAAGGAAGGAGGGGGAGAAAAAGTGAGATTGTCGTTACAACCAATTGACACGTTTTTTTTCAAAACACATCACGTGACAGAAGCAGGGGAGCATACGGTGATGGAATCGATGTTTCCACCGCGTCCAAGCACCGTTTACGGTGCGTTGCGCGCAGCATACATTCATGCTCATGCGTCGTTTGACGAATTTGCACAAGGGACGAATGAACAGGTGCGTCTGTGGATGGGGACACCAGAGAATTACGGAGAGTTTCGTCTCCAATATTGCACGCTATACCGAAATGAGCCGTTTTTGCCGCTACCGCTTGATTATCAATTGATCGAAGAAGATGGTAAACTATCAGCTCACTCTCTTCAACTATCAAAAGATAACGGGCTATCATCCGTTTCAAATCCGTGGCGTTTAATTGCGACAAAACGAGCGAAGACGAAAGACGCGAAACATCATTGTGTAAGCATGACACATTGGAAACAAGCGTTGCTAGATGGAAGAGAAATGACAGACATTATCTCGTTATCTTCCATCGTTATTCCGGAAGAAAAAGTGGGCATCCAGCTTAACACGTATGCTCGGATAACAGAGAAAGGCCAACTATATCGTGCGACGCATTACCGTTTTCACGATGGATGGGAGCTTGCGGCATATGTTGAGAACGCCCCTGATTTTTCAAACGTTTCGTTTGCGCGCATCGGTGGAGAAAATCGTCCATGGGTCGTGCAGCAACAAAATGATTCGTTCTCATTGTGGAATGAAAAGGAAAAAGAAAAAATAGCAAGTCGCATTCGTCAAACGAAAAAAGCGAAAATCGTATTTCTTTCCCCTGCAATTTTCGCAGGTGGCGCTCGCCCGCGCCAATTTGACGGAGAATATGTAACGTTACCGAATGGACTCAAGGTGAAGTGGCTAGCAGGCGCAATCGGACGTTCAGAGCTTTACGGTGGCTGGGATATCGTTCGTCACCGTCCGAAAGAGCGCATGCCGATGATTCCAGCAGGTTCTGTCATTTACGTGGAAATCGACAGTGAAGAACATATTCCGCATCTTATGGAACTAGCAAACGGTATGCATTTTACGGATGAAAACGCACACGAAGGATTCGGTTTCGCTACGATTACAAGCGCAAATGAAAGCAAGGAGGAGTTATAACATGTATTCAATTGTACAACCATTTTTATTGCACGCAGTTACATCTGTTCATGCAGGAAGCGGAAGTGAAATTGGGTTAGTTGACTTACCGATCCAACGCGAAAAACATACAGGATTTCCGAAAATCGAAAGTTCTTCGTTGAAAGGAGCGCTTCGTTACCATATGAAGCTTTCTGCAAATGGAAACAAAGATGAAGAAAAAAAACTAGAACTCATTTTCGGTGGAGAAAAAGGTGACGACAATAATACAGTTGCAAGTGCTACCGCGTTAAGTGATGCACGCATCCTTCTTTTCCCTGTCAAATCGATGCGCGGTGTTTTCGCTTGGGTGACATGCCCACAAGTGATTCAACGTTGGAACTATGAGATGAGTATGCATAAAAAAGACGCCCTTGCTCTCCCTGTTCCGAAAGAAAATACGTGCAGCACAACGAAACTGCTCGTTGGCAAAAGTGAACTCGTGCTCGAAGAATATACGTTTTCTGTTCAAGTGGATGAAAATACAAAAGCGATCGCTCAACGAATTGAACAATGGCTCGGGGTGCATGTATGCATTCCTATTGTCGATCGCCTCGTTGTGTTGTCCGATGATGATTTTGCTGACTTTGTTCAATTGTCAACAGAAGTCAATGCGCGCATTAAAATTAATGACGAAACAGGAACAGTGGACGAAGGGGCGCTTTGGTACGAAGAAAACGTGCCCCCAGAAACAATTTTTTATAGTTTTTTATATGTCGGCAATCCGCGAAAAAAAGATGAACGTGTAAAAGATGACAAACAAATTTATACGTACTTAGTAGGTGAGCGTAAGTTCCCAGAAGTATTTCAATTAGGTGGAAATAGCACATTAGGACGCGGAATGATGAGAACGATTTGGCTAGGGGTGTGAGAGGGATGAAAACGACACGTGTTGGAATTGAAAATGGCCGTGCTACATTTGCGTTTGAGGCAGTAAAAAAAGCGAAAGAAGGCGGAGTGAAAGATTTTAAGGCGTATCGGTCTTATGTGAAAAAAATGCCTTCGCTTATTCAAGTGAACGGCTTTGGACAAGCGCTTGCTTTTTGTTTTCAAAAAGGGAAAGAATATGGTAACTATTCAGCCACATCATAAAGTGAGCTGAATATTTTTTGCTTTTCCTGTCCATGATGTGAATATTGATAGACAAGGAGGTGAATCGCATGTTGACGGTACAACAAGCTGTATTTACAGTTGA
>NZ_SDLG01000030.1:0-14882 GCF_013096965.1 Anoxybacillus sp. CHMUD | reverse complement strand
TGAAGCCAAGGAAACGTCCGACGGAGCCGAAAGCTTTTGACGAAGACGTGCACGCACGTCGAACGGAAAAAGCGAAAGGCGTAGGAGGATGTTAGTTCGAAGCTAGACATCACGAAAAGCGAAGGCGGCTGTTTAGCCTGTTATCTAGTTTTGAAGGAATTATCCTTCACGCCGAAAGAGGCGAAACGAAAAAGCATGTTTGCTCGGTGACGATGGCGGAGAGGTCACACCCGTTCCCATCCCGAACACGGAAGTTAAGCTCTCCAGCGCCGATGGTAGTTGGCGGGACACCGCCTGCGAGAGTAGGACGTTGCCGGGCATTATTATATTTATTTTGTATTGCCGCGGGGTGGAGCACGAACGAATTCACCTCTGTGAGTTCACATCAGCGTACCGCTCGAATCACTACTTGAATATACTAATTGAGAGCGGGACGGCCAGTTTTTTAAGAGGATTCTGTTCCATTCGATAAACCTTTTAGTTATTTCCTATTGCCGCGGGGTGGAGCAGCCAGGTAGCTCGTCGGGCTCATAACCCGAAGGTCGCAGGTTCAAATCCTGCCCCCGCAACCAATATTCGAAGATGAAGATAGATTAATGAAACGAAACAGCGTAAGTTTCGTATTTTTTTATGCCTTTTTTGCGTTATGATTTGTTTTCGTGTACACTTATATGTGTAGCATTTCCTTAGGAGAGTGATCCTAAGGTCTTTTTTGTATGTTGATTTTACTTAATTAGGGGAATGAGCGATGAAAACATATGAATATGTATCACATCATCCTGAAGATACGTTAGCATTAGCGATGAAACTTGCTCAGTATGTTCAGCCACAAGACGTTATTACGTTAGAAGGTGATTTAGGAGCAGGAAAAACAACGTTTACAAAAGGATTAGCTAAAGGATTAGGAATTGACCGCAATGTAAGTAGCCCAACTTTCACTATTATAAAGCAATATGAAGGGCGTATCCCTTTATATCATATGGATGTATATCGTTTAGCAGAAAGTGAAGAAGATTTAGGATTTGAGGAATATTTTTTTGGTGATGGTGTAACCGTTGTTGAGTGGGCTCATTTAATAGAACCATATTTACCAACGGAACGTTTACATATTAACATTCACCATATGGATGGGGGAAGTCGAATCATTCGATTTTCACCGATTGGTCAACGTTACGAACAGTTATGTGAGGAGATTTTTAACGATGAAAGTGCTAGCCATTGATACATCCACATTTGTTATGGGAGTCGCTGTCGTTGATGGGCAAATTGTCAAAGGGGAAATGATTACGAATTTGAAAAAAAATCATTCGATCCGAGTGATGCCTGCCATTGAATCACTTTTGCAAGAATGTGATGTGAACCCTCAAGATCTTGACCGTATTGTTGTCGCCAAAGGTCCTGGATCATATACAGGGGTTCGCATTGGGGTGACGATTGCCAAAACTTTGGCTTGGACGCTAAACATTCCACTTGTTGGTGTATCGAGTTTAGAAGTGATGGCAGCAAATGCGAAGTATTTTGGCGGGCTTATTGTTCCATTAATGGACGCTCGACGCGGACAAATTTATACAGGCCTTTATAAAGCGGAAGGAGGAAACATTCAATCCATTGTGGCTGATCAAGTCATTTTAGCTACTGATTGGGCAAATGAATTAAAAGCATATGATCAATCCATTTTATTAGTTGGAAATGATAGTGTACTACACGAAGCTACGTTTGTTGAAGTACTAGGTCGTTCTGTTCAAGTAGCTTCAGCGACACTTCACAATCCACGCCCAAGCGAACTTGCATGGTTAGGAATGAACCGTGAACCAGAAGATGTTCATACGTTTGTCCCAAACTATATTCGTTTAGCAGAGGCAGAAGCGAATTGGCTTGCTCGTCAGCAAGAAAGGACGGAATGTTAAGTGAATGTTTCTTTCCGTTTTATGACGATTCAAGATCTTGATCGTATTGTAGAAATTGAGCAGCGTTCATTTACACTGCCGTGGAGTCGTTCCTCTTTTCACCAAGAATTAACGAATAATCCGTATGCTCGTTACATTGTGATGGAGCATGATGGACAAATCATTGGTTATTGTGGCATGTGGCTGGTCATGGATGAGGCACATATTACAAACATTGCAGTATTACCGGAGTTTCGCGGGAAAAAATTAGGAGAAGCACTAATGAAACAGGCGATGGCGTTGGCGAGAGAAGAGGGGGCAAAAACAATGACGTTAGAGGTGCGAGTATCGAATATCGTTGCACAGTCATTGTATCGGAAACTTGGTTTTTTAAATGGAGGTATTCGTAAAAGATACTATTCGGATAATCAAGAAGATGCATTAGTAATGTGGGTGAATTTATGAATAAAAAAGATATGTTTGTCCTTGGAATTGAAACAAGTTGCGATGAAACAGCGGCGGCCATTGTGAAAAACGGACGTGAAATTGTAGCTAACGTTGTCGCTTCACAAATGGAAAGCCATCAACGATTTGGAGGAGTCGTTCCTGAAATTGCCTCCCGTCACCATGTTGAACAAATTACGCTCGTGTTAGAAGAAACGATGAAACAGGCAAATATGGATATAAGTCAACTTGACGCGATTGCAGTAACAGAAGGACCGGGATTAGTTGGGGCGTTATTGATTGGTGTAAATGCGGCGAAAGCGTTGGCTTTTGCACATCGCATTCCGCTTGTTGGCGTGCACCATATCGCAGGACATATTTACGCAAATCAACTTGTACAAGAAATGAAATTTCCGCTTCTGGCGCTTGTTGTGTCTGGAGGTCATACAGAGCTCATTTACATGAAAGAGCATGGGATATTTGAGGTGATTGGAGAAACGCGTGATGATGCGGCTGGAGAAGCGTATGACAAAGTTGCCCGGGCCTTGCAACTCCCTTATCCAGGGGGACCTCATATCGATCGTTTAGCGAAACAAGGGAAACCAATTATTGATTTACCGCGCGCGTGGTTAGAAGAAGGTTCGTATGATTTTAGTTTTAGTGGATTAAAATCAGCGGTTATTAACACGTTGCACAATGCAAAGCAACGTGGAGAAATGATCCGACCTGAAGATATGGCGGCAAGTTTTCAAGCAAGTGTCGTTGAGGTATTAGTGAGAAAAACAATCGAAGCAGCCATGCATTACAGCGTAAAACAAATATTGCTGGCTGGCGGTGTGGCGGCAAATGAAGGGTTACGTACACAATTACAAAAACAAATGAATCAACTGCCAGAAGTCGAGTTAGTTATCCCGCCGTTGTCGCTTTGTACAGATAATGCAGCGATGATTGCAGCAGCGGGAACAGTATTATTTCAACAAGGAAAGCGTGCCACCATGGCATTAAATGCAAACCCAAGTTTACTGTTATAGCAAGAAGGTGTCCCAAAAGCAATGGGGCACCTTTTTCTAATTGTCATACGAATTTTTCTAAGAACAATTCAGCTTGTTGTGGATTATTTTATCCACATACATGTGAATAATGTGGAAAACGTTGATTGTATGTTATTTTATCATAACAAGTTAACCACAACAAAATGGGGGATTTTTCTTTTGTTGTTGTGGATAATGTGGAAAAGTCCGTGAATAACTTATATTTAGGTGTTTTTTCTGTGGATATGTTTGTGTAAAAAGATGGGGCTAGTCCACAAGTGGAGCTAGCCCATTATTATTGTTGTAAACGTTCCCACTGTTCGAATAGTTCATCAAATTTTTGTTTTAGGGCGTCAATGTGCGCTTGTGTGTCTCGAGCTTTTTCATAGTCGTTGTAACAGGAAGGATCATATAATTGTTGTTCATACGTAGCAATTTGTTGTTCGATTTGCTCCATTTCCGTTTCTAGCTGTTCGATTTTTCGTTGTCGTTGTCGTTCTAATTTTTTTCGTTCTTTTTCTTCTTCGTACGAACGTTTTGGTGACAACGATTCGCCCGTTTTAGTTTTTTGGCTAATTTGTCCAAGCTCAAGCAGCTCTGCTTTTTTTGCTACGTAATAATCATAGTCCCCTAAATACTCAACAAGACCGTCTGTGGATAACTCATATATTTTTGTTGCAATTTTGTTAATAAAATAACGATCGTGTGAAACGAATATAATTGTTCCTGGGTATTCTATGAGCGCTTGTTCTAGCACTTCTTTGCTATCTAAATCCAAATGGTTTGTCGGTTCATCTAAAACTAATACGTTTGCCTTCTTCATCATGAGTTTAGCGAGAGCGAGTCGCGCTTTTTCTCCACCGCTTAACGTCTGAACAGGCTTCAATACGTCGTCACCAGAAAATAAAAAGTTGCCGAGAATGGTCCGAATTTCTTTCTCTGTTCTTAATCGATCTTCGTCCCACAGTTCGTCGATCACTCGTTTGTTTGATGTTAATTGTGCTTGTTCTTGATCATAATAGCCAATTTGTACGTTTGTTCCGTAGCGTATTTCTCCTTGTTTTGGATGGAGTTGTTTGATGATCGTTTTTAAAAGAGTTGATTTTCCAATTCCATTGGGTCCAATTAGCGCAATACTATCTCCGCGAGTGATACGGAATGAAAGGTTTGTTGCGATGATGTGATCGTAACCGATTGCTAAGTTGTTAGCTGTCAGCACGTCGTTTCCGCTTGGGCGTTCGATTTCGAAACGAAACGATGCCGATTTTTCATCACCGAGTGGCTTGTCGATGATATTCATTTTTTCTAATTGTTTTCTACGGCTTTGTGCTCGCTTCGTTGTTGATGCACGAGCGATGTTGCGTTGAATAAAATCTTTTAATTTTGTAATTTCCTCTTGTTGTTTTTCATACAATTTTAGTTGTTGTTCAAATTGTTCAGCACGTTGTTGTAAGTAGCTTGTATAGTTTCCGACATATTTTTTTATTTTTGTGCGTGATAGTTCATACACTTGTGTCACGATTTGGTCAAGAAAATAGCGATCGTGGGAGACGATAAGAATGGCCCCATCGTAATTTTTTAAATATTGTTCAAGCCATTGCAACGTTTCCATATCTAAATGGTTTGTCGGTTCGTCTAAAATGAGCAAATCGGGCCTTGTAAGGAGCAGTTTACCAAGCGCTAGCCTCGTCCGCTGTCCACCGCTTAATGTAGATACTTTTGTCGTATAATCGTACTGTGAGAAGCGGAGACCATGAAGAACCGAACGAATATCTGCTTCATATTGATAGCCGCCTTTTTCTTTGAATTCTGTTTGTAAACGATCATATTGCTCAAGTAGGCGCTCATAGTCAGCATCATGTAAACTCATTTGTTGTTCTAGTTCACGTAATTGTTTTTCCATTTGTTGTAGCGGGGCAAACACATCGAGCATTTCTTCCCAAATGGAACGATGAGCTTGCAACCCTGTATATTGATCTAAATAACCGATCGTTACGTGTTTCGGTTTAATGATTTCGCCTGTGTCGTATGACAACTGTCCGGCAATGATTTTTAATAATGTCGATTTTCCCGCGCCATTTCTTCCAACTAACGCAATACGGTCTTTTTCTTGTATTTCAAGCTTAATGTCTGATAAAACTTGTTCCGCTCCATATGATTTGGATAGTTGATTTACTTGTAAAATGATCATTCTTTCTCACCTCAATCTTCTTTTGATAGTGTAACGTACTTTCTTGATATTCGGCAACACTAGTGTACGAATAACAAATTTGACAAAAATAATAATAAAGGGTACAAAGGAAAGACAGAATGAAAAAAATAGTGTATAGTTTAGAAGTGGGGAGAATTTTTTAGACGTATAGGAGAGAAAAATGAAAGCGCTAACTATTTGTGAAAGGAAATGTGGGGGATTGACTCGTGAATAATGAACAACCAAAAATTCCGCAGGCGACCGCAAAGCGACTACCGTTGTACTATCGTTTTTTGAAAAACTTGCATGCATCAGGCAAGCAACGTGTATCTTCAGCGGAGTTAAGCGAAGCTGTAAAAGTCGATTCAGCAACGATTCGCCGTGATTTTTCATACTTTGGTGCGCTTGGAAAAAAAGGATACGGATATAATGTGAATTATTTGCTGTCGTTTTTCCGAAAAACGTTAGACCAAGATGAAACGACAGAAGTAGCGTTATTTGGCGTCGGTAATTTAGGGACAGCATTTTTGAACTACAATTTTAGCAAAAATAACAATACGAAAATCGTAATGGCGTTCGATGTTGATCCGGATAAAGTGGGAACAAAAGTCGGAGGGGTTCCGGTTTATCATTTAGATGAATTGGAAGAAAAGCTTGGAGGGATTACGGTAGCGATTTTAACCGTTCCTGCTCAAGTTGCCCAGCCGATTACTGACCGACTTGTTCAAAAAGGCATTAAAGGGATTTTAAACTTTACGCCTGCTCGCTTGCATGTGCCAGAACATATTCGTGTTCACCATATTGATTTAGCGGTCGAATTGCAGTCACTCGTTTACTTTTTAAAACATTACGGAAATGAGTAAACCTCCCGTTTACGAGCGGGAGGTTTTTTTTCGTAAAGAACGAATTCCTGCGCCGAAATCAAATGTAGCAATTAAAATAAATAGCATCGTTGTGATGTCCCAAATACCATCATCGGCGGTATGGACAGCAAAATAAGTAAATAAAATGCCAGTGAGAAAATAAAACAACGGTTCAGACTTCATGAAAACAGCCTCCAAATTACGAATTGCATTCGTTCTGCCTCACGCATAATGCTTTCGATTTCTTCAGCAAATAATGTTTGAATTGCAACGACAAAGGTGTTCATCAGTACATGTGCTGCAATAGGTACGATAATACGCTTTGTTTTGACATATAGGAAAGCAAATACAAATCCCATCGTTGCATAAAGAAGCAAATGTTCGAACTCTAAATGAACAACAGCAAATAAAAGCGAGCTGATGATGGCTGATAAGAAAAAGTTATATTTTTGATACAGCGTTCCGAAAATAATTTTTCGAAAAATGATTTCTTCTAAAACTGGACCAACGATTGAAGTGACGAGCATAAGAGCTGGTGTAAGTTTGACCATTTCGACGATCCGTCTCGTGTTCTCGGACCCCATTTCGACCCCAAAGAGGTGTACTTCGATGTTTGCTGCAACGCCTTGGGCGAAAAGAGCGAGCAAAAACCCCCCAATTGCCCAAAAGAATGACATGCCAATCGATGCTTGATGGCGATCATATGAGTATTTCATATCTTCTTTCATAAAATAAAGAACGAGAAAAAGAGCAATCGAGAAACTAATAACAGCCCAATAACCAGAAGCGATCGAAAAAGCTATTTCTTTATTTGATGCGTTGACAAAGCCGCTATGTGCAAGTAAAGGGACGCCGACTAAGCTCGATAGCTGCATGGCGATATATGTAATGATGACATACCAATATTGTTTTTTCACATGGTCAACCCCTTTTTACAAAATAAATACTTTTTCATTTTACCATATTTTTTGTATGAATTTCGAAAGGAAAGACATAATGAAAGAGGGAAATATGTATTGAAAAATTTTTAACTTCCTACTTGCAAAATTGAAAAAAGTTCATTAATATAATAAGTGTGTTAGCACTCAATAAGAATGAGTGCTAATAACGGAACGAAAATCTAATTAAGGAGGTCGTTTGCCGTGTTGAAGCCACTAGGCGATCGTATTGTCATTGAATTAATTCAAACTGAAGAAAAAACAGCGAGCGGAATTGTCTTACCAGACACAGCAAAAGAAAAACCACAAGAAGGAAAAGTTGTGGCAGTTGGTTCAGGTCGCGTTCTTGATAATGGTGAGCGCGTAGCTCCAGAGGTAAGCGTTGGTGACCGCATCATCTTCTCAAAATATGCGGGTACAGAAGTAAAATATGATGGAAAAGAATACTTAATTTTGCGTGAAAGTGACATTTTAGCTGTGATTGGTTAATCGTTCGCCTGATAACATATAAAGCGTACAAAAATACTTAACAAAAAAAATCATCATCAAGGGGGTAAGATGTATGGCAAAAGAAATTAAATTCAGCGAAGAAGCTCGTCGTGCGATGTTACGCGGTGTAGATAAATTAGCTGATGCAGTAAAAGTAACATTAGGTCCAAAAGGTCGTAACGTTGTATTAGAGAAAAAGTTCGGTTCTCCATTAATTACAAATGACGGTGTAACGATTGCGAAAGAGATTGAATTAGAAGATCCGTTTGAAAATATGGGTGCGAAGCTTGTTGCGGAAGTAGCAAGCAAAACAAACGATGTTGCTGGTGACGGTACAACAACAGCAACTGTATTAGCACAAGCGATGATTCGTGAAGGATTGAAAAACGTAACAGCTGGTGCGAACCCAATGGGTATTCGCAAAGGTATTGAAAAAGCTGTTGCAGTTGCGGTAGAAGAATTAAAAGCGATCTCTAAACCAATCGAAGGTAAAGATTCTATCGCTCAAGTTGCAGCTATTTCTGCAGCTGACGAAGAAGTTGGTCAACTTATCGCTGAAGCGATGGAACGTGTTGGTAAAGATGGCGTCATTACATTAGAAGAGTCTAAAGGTTTCACAACAGAATTAGATGTTGTGGAAGGTATGCAATTTGACCGTGGTTATGTATCTCCATACATGGTTACAGACTCTGATAAAATGGAAGCTGTATTGGAAAATCCATACATCTTAATTACAGATAAAAAAGTTTCAAGCATTCAAGAACTTCTTCCTGTATTAGAGCAAGTTGTTCAACAAGGTAAGCCATTGTTAATTATTGCTGAAGATGTAGAAGGCGAAGCGCTTGCAACATTAGTTGTGAACAAACTTCGTGGTACATTCACAGCTGTTGCAGTTAAAGCGCCTGGCTTCGGTGATCGTCGCAAAGCGATGCTTCAAGATATCGCGATCTTAACAGGTGGCGAAGTTATCACAGAAGAGTTAGGTCGCGAATTGAAATCAACAACAATTGCTTCCCTTGGTCGTGCAGCGAAAGTTGTTGTAACAAAAGAACATACAACAATCGTTGATGGCGCTGGTCGTGCCGAAGACATTCAAGCACGCATCAACCAAATTCGTGCACAATTAGAAGAAACAACTTCTGAATTTGACCGTGAAAAATTACAAGAGCGCTTAGCGAAATTAGCTGGTGGCGTTGCGGTAATCAAAGTTGGTGCTGCAACAGAAACAGAATTAAAAGAGCGTAAATTACGCATTGAAGACGCATTAAACGCAACACGTGCGGCAGTTGAAGAAGGTATCGTTGCCGGCGGTGGTACAGCGTTAATGAACGTATACAGCAAAGTTGCAGCCATTGAAGCTGAAGGCGACGAAGCAACTGGTGTGAAAATCGTTCTTCGTGCGATTGAAGAGCCAGTTCGTCAAATCGCGCAAAACGCTGGTTTAGAAGGCTCTGTCATCGTAGAACGCTTAAAAACAGAAAAACCTGGCATCGGCTTCAACGCAGCAACTGGCGAGTGGGTTGACATGATCGAAGCAGGTATCGTTGACCCAACAAAAGTAACTCGCTCTGCACTTCAAAACGCAGCATCTGTTGCCGCTATGTTCTTAACAACTGAGGCAGTCGTTGCTGACAAACCAGAAGAAAACAAAAACACACCAGGCATGCCAGACATGGGCGGCATGATGTAATACCTTTCAATTTCGCTAGGGAGAAGTGGATGTGTCCGCTTCTCCTACATTTTTTATATATTCACCCTTACAAAAATGTAAGGGTATTTTTTATTTTTAGACATCTGAAAATGAGGTTTGAATGTTAATATAGACATATACAATTAAACGAAATTTTGCGAAGGAGTATGATTATGTTAGAAGACGTTACATTTAGAATAGCAAGTATAGATGATTTACCGACAATCGTTAGCATTTACAACTCGACAATTCCAAGTCGATTAGTAACTGCTGATACAGAGCCCGTATCGATAGACGATAGATTGGAATGGTTTAAGGAACACAACCCTAATCAAAGACCTTTATGGATGGTGGAATATGGAGATGAAGTTTGTGGTTGGGTAAGCCTTCAATCTTTTTACGGGAGACCAGCCTATCATGCGACTGCTGAAATAAGTATTTATCTTCATGAAAATTTTAGAGGAAAAGGGTTAGGGAAAAGGATTTTAGCTAAAGTGATCGAGGAGTGTCCGAAGTTTAGCATTGATACTTTGCTCGGATTCATCTTTGCGCACAACGAGCCAAGCATGAAACTATTTTTGAGTGTAGGTTTTGAGAAGTGGGGATATTTGCCGGAAGTCGCTCAATTGGATGGGATAAAAAGAGATTTAGTTATTGTCGGAAAGAAGATTCCTCATTTTTAGTATGAGAAACAGGGGCTACTCCTTTGTTATGAAAGTAGCCCTGTCCTCTAATTGACTTAAAAAACAAAGAATAGAACCGATAGCTTGAATCCATGCTCCGATAATCCCGATCGTCTCCCCTTCTTCTTTGCCCTTTTGTTTTTCCCATACACCACCAATGGCTTGTAAGGCATTGCCGATCGATTGAAGTAAATTTCCGATAGGGCTTAACACAGATGATTGCTTATCTTCCCAATCATCTATAAATGAAATAAGTCCGCCTAATGATTGTAACCAGTTCCCTGTAATCTCCAGTCGGCTCCCTTCTTCGCTTAACAGTCCAGCGACAACGGTAATATTTCCAATAGCTTGAATTTCATTTCCATATACACCTAACGTATCGGGCGTTTCAGCATCTGCTTCTAGCGCATTTCCCGTTGCTTGCAATACGTTTCCCCATAAATCAAGAGCAAACTGTTTTTTTTGTCGCTTAGAGAAGGAATGCTCGCAATGGCCGAAGTAACAGTACCTATCGCTTGAGTAAATGAACCGATCAGTGCTTTCGGTTGATTCATGTGCATTCTCCTACAATTTTTGCTCATATATCATATGCAAGTTACATATTGTTGTTAATTGTTAGAAAATTGAATAAAAAAGACAGCATCTTGACCGACGAGGAATGAAGTTGGTAGAATGGATTAAAATTTAAGATGCGCACCTTCGTATATCCTCGATAATATGGTTCGAGAGTCTCTACCGGGACACCGTAAATGACCCGACTACGAAGGCAGTGTTCTATATTGCTAGAATTCTGCCTTCGTTTTTTTATGAGAGGGTATGAATGCTAGCTTTTTTTATTATATGTAGATGAGGTGATTTCGTTTGAGTCAACAAGAAATGATCGTTGTTTTAGATTTTGGTAGCCAGTACAATCAGCTAATTACGCGGCGCATTCGTGAGTTCGGTGTGTATAGTGAGTTGCACCCACATACGATTACAGCCGAACAAATTCAACAAATGAATGTAAAAGGAATTGTCTTCTCAGGTGGTCCGAATAGCGTATATGATGAACAAGCGTTTACGTGTGACCCGGCGCTTTTTGAGTTAGGTATTCCGATTTTAGGCATTTGTTACGGTATGCAGCTGATGACACATCATTTGGGTGGAAAAGTAGAAAAAGCGACCCACAGAGAATACGGAAAAGCAACGATTACGGTGCAACGTGCGTCTCAGCTATTCAGCAGCTTACCGACAGAGCAAATTGTTTGGATGAGTCATGGCGACTTGGTGACAAAAACGCCAGAAGGGTTTACAGTTGACGCGACAAGCCCATCTTGCCCGATTGCCGCGATGAGCGATGAAACGAGAAAGTTTTATGCCGTTCAGTTTCATCCAGAAGTGCGTCATTCAGTATATGGAAATGAACTATTAAAACGATTCGTGTTTAACATTTGTGAGTGTAAAGGCGATTGGACGATGGGAAGCTTTATTGATCACGAAGTGCGCAAAATTCGTGAACTTGTTGGAGATAAAAAAGTACTTTGCGCTTTAAGTGGTGGTGTGGATTCATCGGTAGCGGCTGTTCTCGTACATCGTGCCATCGGTGATCAATTGACGTGCATTTTTGTCGATCACGGTTTGCTTCGTAAAGGAGAAGCGGACAGTGTCATGAAAACGTTCCGCGAAGGCTTTCATATGAATGTCATTAAAGTAGATGCAAAGGAACGATTTTTAAATAAATTAAAAGGTGTAAGTGATCCGGAGCAAAAACGAAAAATTATCGGAAATGAATTTATTTACGTTTTTGATGATGAAGCAGCAAAGCTAGATGGCATCGAATTTTTAGTACAAGGTACGCTTTATACGGACATTATTGAAAGTGGTACAGCGACGGCTCAAACGATTAAATCGCACCATAATGTTGGTGGATTACCTGAAGATATGACATTTAAGTTAATTGAACCATTGAATACACTTTTCAAAGATGAAGTACGCGCACTCGGCACAGAGTTAGGTATCCCAGACGAGATCGTGTGGCGCCAGCCGTTTCCAGGACCTGGACTTGGCATTCGTGTATTAGGTGAAGTGACAGAAGAAAAGCTAGAAATTGTTCGGGAGTCGGATGCGATTTTACGGGAAGAAATTAAAAAAGCCGGTCTCGACCGTGATATTTGGCAATACTTCACCGTCCTTCCTGATATTCGTAGCGTCGGGGTGATGGGAGATGCTCGTACGTATGATTACACGGTTGGTATTCGTGCAGTTACTTCAATTGATGGAATGACAGCGGACTGGGCACGTATTCCGTGGGATGTGTTAGAAGCTATTTCAACACGCATCGTAAACGAAGTGCCTCATGTCAATCGTGTTGTATACGACATTACAAGTAAGCCACCAGCAACGATCGAATGGGAGTAAAAACGAACAAAAAAAACAATTATAAAAAAAATGTTCGTTATTTATATTGACTTCACTCACTTTCATTGCTAGAATGTATGTGTGAAATAAATAGAGGATACATCGTATAATCTCGAGAATATGGCTCGAGAGTCTCTACCAAGCTACCGTAAATAGCTTGACTACGATGGGTAATGTGGGGGAGAGGAGTCTGCTTGGTTCCTCTCTATGTTCGTGCATTATGCATCATAGTCAACGCTTCTGGTAGTTTGCTAGAAGCGTTTTTCTTTTTATTACAACATATGGAGGGACTAAAAGTGATCAAAAAGTATTTCCAATTTGATGAGCTTGGCACAAACTATAAGAGGGAAATTATTGCTGGTTTAACGACATTTTTATCTATGGCGTACATTTTATTTGTCAATCCTTCGATTTTATCATTAAGTGCTGTGCCTGATTTGCCAAGTGAAATGAGAATGGATCAAGGGGCGGTATTTACGGCGACGGCCATTGCAGCGGCGGTCGGATCGCTATTAATGGGATTGATTGCGCGTTATCCTATTGCTCTTGCACCGGGAATGGGATTAAATGCTTTCTTTGCTTTTACTGTTGTATTGACGATGGGGATCCCTTGGCAGACCGCGTTATCAGGCGTTTTAGTATCTGGACTTATTTTTATTGTACTTACGCTAAGTGGTATTCGTGAAAAAATTATCAATTCAATTCCAGAAGATTTAAAATATGCAGTTGGTGCAGGAATTGGGTTATTTATTACGTTTATCGGATTTCAAAACGCAGGTATTATTGTTAATAACGATGCTGTTCTTGTTGGTTTAGGGGATTTGACAGATGGTAATACGCTGTTAGCTATTTTTGGTTTTATTATTACGGTTATTTTAATGGTTCGTGGTATAAATGGTGGTATTTTTATTGGAATGGTCATTACAGCTGTTATTGGGATGTTTTCGGGATTAATCGATGTACCAACGAAGATCATCGGCTCTGTACCGAGTTTAGCTCCTACATTTGGAGTAGCTCTTGAACATTTGGGGGAAATTTTTAATATAAAAATGTTAGCGGTTGTGTTGACGTTTTTATTTGTTGATTTCTTTGATACAGCTGGAACGCTCGTTGCTGTGGCGAATCAGGCTGGACTGTTAAAAGATAATAAATTGCCACGTGCAGGAAAAGCGCTTTTTGCTGATTCCAGTGCCACGGTTGTTGGGGCGATTTTAGGAACGTCAACAACCACATCGTATATTGAATCATCAGCGGGAGT
The DNA here is from genome assembly GCF_013096965.1 of Anoxybacillus sp. CHMUD. Classification (NCBI taxonomy): domain Bacteria; kingdom Bacillati; phylum Bacillota; class Bacilli; order Caryophanales; family Anoxybacillaceae; genus Anoxybacillus; species Anoxybacillus sp. CHMUD. The sequence goes on along the minus strand of NZ_SDLG01000030.1, from coordinate 1,012 downwards.
AGCGGCTGGTGGACGTACAGGTTTTGCTTCCGTTGTTACTGCGGTGTTATTTTTGTTTGCGCTATTTTTCTCCCCGTTGCTATCGGTTGTCACGGCGCCGGTTACAGCGCCGGCGTTAATTATCGTTGGTGTGCTGATGGTATCATCTCTTGGAAAGATCGAATGGACTCGGTTTGAAGTTGCTGTTCCTTCCTTTTTGACATTAATTGCAATGCCTTTAACATACAGTATCGCAACGGGAATTGCGATCGGATTTATTTTCTATCCAATTACAATGATTGCAAAAGGTAGAGCAAAAGAAATTCACCCAATTATGTATGGTTTATTTGTTGTTTTCATTTTGTACTTTGCATTTTTAGTTGAGTAACTACCGTAGTTATGGATGATGAAGAGGCTTGGATCGTTACTTCCAAGCCTTATTTTTTTAAAAAAAGATAGTTGACGAGGTATGCTGTTTTTGATAATATACTTATTGCTGGTTGAAACAAGTAGTTTATGAAAAATAAAAAAGAAAAAAGTGTTGACAAGAAAAACAGTAAATGATATATTAAAAAGGTCGCTCAAACAGCCAAACAGCGACAAAGAGATGTTCCTTGAAAACTGAACGAAGCGAAAAGCGTAAAGAAGCTAGAGATATGAACTTTCTATGGAGAGTTTGATCCTGGCTCAGGACGAACGCTGGCGGCGTGCCTAATACATGCAAGTCGAGCGGACGAATCGAAAGCTTGCTTTTGATTCGTTAGCGGCGGACGGGTGAGTAACACGTGGGCAACCTGCCCTGTAGACGGGGATAACACCGAGAAATCGGTGCTAATACCGGATAACACGAAATGTCGCATGACGTTTCGTTGAAAGACGGCGTAAGCTGTCGCTACAGGATGGGCTCGCGGCGCATTAGCTAGTTGGTGAGGTAACGGCTCACCAAGGCGACGATGCGTAGCCGACCTGAGAGGGTGATCGGCCACACTGGGACTGAGACACGGCCCAGACTCCTACGGGAGGCAGCAGTAGG
>NZ_SDLG01000002.1:0-219867 GCF_013096965.1 Anoxybacillus sp. CHMUD | reverse complement strand
TCTTTGATCATAAAAAATTCCCCTCTCGTAATCATGAACCATAGCTCCTCTCGTTGACACTATGGTTCTATTGTAAGTGGGGAATTTTATTCCGGCTATATTGGGGATTTTATCATCGGCTTTAACACGTGGTGACGGAAAAAGCTATATCTATTCAAACTTTAACTCAAAGTATGCTCAAATGGCTCTTACCATACTTCGGACTTACTACAATTTTTGTTTAGCATACAAAACAAAGGAGACAGTAGGAACACCTGCTCAACGATTAGGCATTGCAAAAAAACAATTTGATTTAAAAGAAATAATCTATATGCAATAACCTTAAGGGATTTGATATTTTATAGGACCAAATCAGTATACGATTTGTTTTTTATTTTTTGCTGAAATATCAATATTTTTTGACTAAATCCTTTTTAATGATTTTGGTATTTTATGTTAAACTGAATATATAGATTACTCAGAAAATTAGCAAAGGGAAAATTAACCCATGAGGGGGAAGTGTATGAAAAAGTTTTTAATTACATTATTAGTATTAATTGCGTTAGGCATTGGGGGGGATTTTGTTACTGAACTATTTAGTGCTAAACCACCTTTACCAACCATAACTGTTGGAGAAAAAAAGGTAGAAGTGGCACAAGGTTCGTATTGTTGGAATGGATTACTTAGTTCTGTTTGTGCCGATACAAGTTCCCCGCCAGAACTCATTAAAAATCAAGAACTAAAACCTGTGGTTGTACCACCAGATTCCCAATTGAAAATAGAATTCAAAGATGAGCCTAAAGAAAATACATTAGTAGTAAATAGATGGCTTACAAATGAAAAAACAGAAAATGTTCCAATAAATGATAATGTGATACTATTACCAAAAGAAAAAGGTGTATATGTGTATGATGTTTCAGCGAGATGGGAAAAGGGAGATTCAAGTTATGCCTTTGTAATTGAAGTACGGTAGTAACATTTTAGTAACAGTCTTAATTTAACAAGTCAATATAATTTTAGTTTAAAACGCTTGGAATAAACCCAAGTGTTTTAATGTGCTTTTTACTTTGTTAAATTTGGTTCGAATTTTGTGCTAATTACGCTGTTATTTGTACTGTTTTTCTTGATTTTGTACTTCTGAACCGAACCCGTTAACTTAACATGCACCTTTTTAGTAAAGTCTTTTATAGAAAAAACAAGTAAAATGAAACCAATACAAAACCGATTACAGCCATGATAACGCAGTATATTTTGGTAGATGTGCGTAAAGCTGTTCCAAAAATTTCTTTTCCCGTCACGGAAAGCATTACCCCCATCGCCAATGCGATAATCATTGCTACTAGCCAAGGGACACCCATCCCATAATTACTTCCGATGAAGGCTCCAATTCCTATGGGGGCGGAGGCTATGGTTGCCCCAAGTATGATGCTGAAAATTCCAAACCCAGCCATCAGCAAGGGAGTAAAAACAGCAATCCCTTCTGGAATATTGTGAAGCATGATCGCAGTCATCATTGGTTTAGTCAATGAATCGTGAGTATTGGCTCCAAGTGCGATGCCTGTTGGAAAATTGTGCAGGGCAATACTGAATGTTAAAAATAGACCAGAATGTACAAATAAGTCTTTTTTAGCGTCATTGGTAATAATGATCACATGATGGGAAACCTTTTCTAGATGCTTATAAATAAAATAACCAAAAATCAATCCGACAATAGCAATAAACCAACCTCCAATTTCTATGCTTTCAGGCAAAATTTCCATCGTGACCAGTCCAAATATCATACCACTACATACTGAAAAAATGGTCGCCGTTCCTTTTTGCCAGCCTTTAAACAACCAAGCAATCACTCCGCCAGATAACATTCCAATAGCAGAAGCAGAAAACCCTAAAAGCCAAAGTGAGTTCATCCATCATCCCCCTTGTACTAAGTTGTCTTTACTTTTATATCTGCCAAACTTATAAAATATGCCTTAAGAAAACAAAAAATCCTCCACCGTGGGAGGATTGTAAAGCCTTCGTTTTCGGAAAAGTGAGGTTTGTTTATTATAAAGGCATTGGAGTTTTAGTTGGTTTTGCGTAACCTTCTTTGTACTTTTCGTCAATGTAGTGGCGAATTTCCTTTATAGACATACCTTCTTGTTTCATTTTAATGGATTCCGCGGCGATTTGTAAGCAAACGCCACAACGAGTACCGTGGTCATTCCAGACAACAGAACCATCTTCATTGATTTTTTTGACAAAGCAATTCATACTACTTTTATGTCCTGCACTCTTCTTTTGTTTGGTTATATTGATTATTTAGCACATAGTTCTATTTTTTATAATTCTAAAATAAAAAAAAACAGTGATTGCTTAACCTTGACTTAACACAATCAATAAATTTTTTGACGGCTGAAGAGATGTTTTTCAGAGATATTACCGCAATCCCTATGGTACGATAAATGATCTCTTTCTAAATGAATAAAATACAATGTGTGATACACGAAACAAAAGCATTTCAGGAAGTATACTGATTCCAAGATCAGCTTGATTTTCAGCTACTTCATATTTCGATCTTTGGTGGCACTTGATTTTCCTTTAAAATCCGCCTTACATTGTTATCGCTCCCCCACTCTGGCATAATAAACGCTTCTTCTTCCAGTTAGGGAAAGGAAATCATCTGTTGTTCGTGTTCGTGAAAGTGGGTTCATCCGCCAACAATGCAAACTATTATGTCTTTTTTAAAAAGGATGATGTCAAACGATTTAGATGTAGGTAAAGACACAAACACGAAATCTACTGCACCATTCCATTGATCAATATCATTGTAATCCCCTTCTAATAGTCTAATTAGAAGGATGCTGCATCTGGAATTGTTTTATAATTCTGGACAAACTGCTGTGATCAACTAGACAAATAAGAACGAATATGCTATTATCTTAGTAATCTTATCCAATTTTTTGGCGGTAATTATCATTTTTTTATACGATTTATCAAAGATTATACGCTATTATTTAAGTTAACTTACTGTTTTATCATTTTTTTATCGTTTCACTTTATATTATTGTCGTGTGAAAAATAATGCAATTATGTTAGAACAAAAAATCCATAGCCACTCCCGCTATGGATCCATTCCACAAAACTTCATGAAAATTTTCACTCTCGCATCTCCAACAAGGACGATAGCTGCCTGTTCCATGCTCTCAAAGTTTTGCGTTATTTTCTACTACACCGTAACGACTAACTCCATATCATGCACCATGTCTCGTTGAAGCTTTTTCATTGTTGGCGTCAGCGTTCCGTGTACATAAACGTTTACTTTTAACTGCGGATTAGCATTTGGATGAATAAATTGGATATTTGCTTTATATGTTCCGCCACTTTCGTCAATAAGCCGAAACATAAATTCGCTATAAAAAGCGGGGACATATCCTAATTTTTCGCCTTGTTTCGTCAATACGACAACCGCTTTCGGATCTTTTTCATTTGTCGGTTCTAGTTGAAGCGTCACGTCATCCCCCACTTGCAACCGATCAAGTACTCGTTCCCCTTCATAATATCTCCATCCAGCAATGTAAAAATCAAAGTCAAACTCATTGCCATATACATAAATGGGTGGTACAAACTCATACGTATCAGTCGCAAGTCTTCCAACGGTCGCACGTAATAAATCCATATTTGTATAATCGTCGGATAAGCCGTGTGCCCTTAGAATTTCTTGAAAATCTGGACGACGACGATCAGGCAAACGTCTTTCGAAAGGACCAAACAAACGCTCGGATACATAAACTTTATTTACATCTGGGAAAGCTAAATGTAGATGATATCCGTTTTTTAATGCTTCGATAACTCCTCTTCTCTTCGCATGTTTCTCATAATAAAACATGTATTTTCCTTCATGATGCACTAAATTGCCTACATGATATCGCTGACGAGTACTTCGTTTTGCCAAATAAGCCAAAGTACAAAAGGTCGACTCATCCTTTCACCTCCATATTATATTCAAAAAATCGTAATAATTTAAGTTATAGCGATCAAAATCTTCAGCAATCGTAAAAAATAAATCCCCACCTTCGTAAAACTCCGAATTAGCAACAACGAAATTTTCCAGTAAACAACCTGTTAAACCATTATAAGTTGCTAAATGTGCTTTCATTGTGTTTATCCCTATCAACTCCCCTAACTTTGAAGCAACAACTTCTGCCCACGCTTCTCCTGTATTTTCTTTCGGAATTTTGAACAAATATCGTTTTTCGTTATATGGACTAACTAACCAAAACTTTTGTCTTGTTCCAGATGCTTGCCTTTTATCATCTTTTTCCCAATGGCTAACGTCTAGTATATTCACAAACCCCTTTCCTTTTTGACCACTTATCTCATAATTTTCTCCTTTACTTCTTTACTTCGTCATCCTCACCAAAAATCCTGCCCATGCAAAAAACACCAGGCCCCCCTAGTACTTTGTTGCTAGCAACATGTTTGTTTGTCGTCTTCGCAACAATCTTCTTGCTCTTTGCAGCAGTCCTCTTTCCCCTCGCAGCAATCTTCCTTTTTCTCGTCATCTTTAACCTCGATAATTTGCACATCGCAACAACCTTTTTCTTTTTGTGTAAATAATTTTTTGAACATATGAATCTCCTTCTTTTATTTGCATTATGCAACTATTTATTCAAGCAATAGGCAAGATTCCTCTTGCCTTAAAACAGCGGTTTGCAACAAATGCTTGATTTTTCCATACATTCGTTCAATAAGCGAATGGAACGAAGGACGGTTTCGCGCTCAAATTCGCTCATATGCGAAAATACTTCTCCTAAATATTCGTTCACTTCTGCGTCAATTTTCGCGGTGACGTATTTCCCTTCCGGCGTTAACGATAAAATGTAGACGCGGCGGTCTTGCGGGTACGGTGTTTTTTTCACTAAATTCATTTTGACAAGCGTTTGAATTTGTCGGCTGAACGTTGTAATATCCATCGCTATCGCATCTGCCACTTGTTGCATCGACGGTTCGTTCATGCGGTCGATTTCGTATAAAATGTGGCTTTGCACAAGCGATAATTCAATCCCGCCAACGGCGCAGCAGTTGCGGTCTAACAACCCAAGCCGTTTCGTCATCGTGTGAAATAGTTCGCGAACATTTTCCATTTTCTCACCTCTTGCTTTTATTATAGCTTATTATTTGCATTTTGCAACTAAAAATCAAAAGTATTTTTTTCTCGTTTATAACATCCCAATCCATACGTACATAAAGAAAAAAACAAAAATCGCTGTGTACACTGTACCTAACACCGTTTCGTTATGAATATCACGGCCTTGGTGCAATTTTTTCAACAGCAATGCCAAATTAAAAAACCATAAACCTGCGATAATCGGTAAAACCACAAAGCAAAGGTAAATCATTCACTCATCCCCCTTTTCCCCCATTATAACAAATGCATGCACGATCGCTACAAAAAAAGACAGAAGTCCACCGACTTCCGCCTTTTATGTTTATGCAATTTGAAGTGGCATATTTTCTTTTAGGCCAAGCGTTTGAGCAGCGAGCGTTTGGACATCGCGTAAAAGCGCTTCGTTTTTCATTAGCGATACACCATATGATGGGATCATCTCTTTAATTTTCGCTTCCCATTGTTTCATTTCGTTCGGGAAGCATTTTTCAATCACTTCAAGCATGACGTGAACAGCTGTTGAAGCACCTGGTGATGCACCGAGTAAAGCAGCAACCGAGCCGTCATGGGCGGCAACAACTTCCGTACCGAATTGAAGCGTGCCTTTGCCGCCCGCTTCCGTATCTTTAATGACTTGTACACGCTGACCAGCAATAATGACATCCCAATCTTCACTTTTCGCATGCGGGATAAATTCGCGCAATTCTTCCATCCGTTGTTCTTTCGATAACATGACTTGTTCAATTAAATATTTTGTCAACGCCATGTTTTTCGCTCCTGCCGCGAGCATCGTCAACACATTATGTGGCTTAACAGACGTAATTAAATCGAACATCGATCCGTTCTTTAAAAACTTCGGCGAAAAGCCAGCGAACGGCCCGAACAATAACATTTTTTTACCGTCAATAAAACGTGTATCGAGATGTGGAACAGACATTGGAGGTGCCCCAACTTTCGCTTTGCCGTACACTTTCGCATGATGTTGCGCGATAATGTCTGGATTGTTGCACACCATAAATAGTCCGCTTACTGGGAAGCCACCGATTCCTTTTCCTTCAGGGATACCTGACTTTTGTAACAAATGTAGGCTTCCGCCACCTGCCCCGATAAAGACGAACTTCGCGTGATGAACTTCAACTTCACCAGTCGCTAAATTGCGCACTTTTACTTCCCATAAGTTGTCACTTGTTCGTTTCATATCCTCTACATGATGCTTATAATACAAATTCACATGTTTATGCTCTAAATGTTCAAATAATATGCGCGTTAAAGCGCCAAAGTTGACGTCCGTTCCCGCTTCAATCCGCGTCGCTGCAATCGGTTCTGTCACGATGCGGTCTTCCATCATTAGCGGAATCCACTCTTTTAATTTTTGCGGATCGTCAGAAAACTCCATCCCTTTAAACAAAGGATTATCCACCATCTGTTCAAACCGCTTCTTCAAAAACGCAACATTTTCTTCCCCTTGCACGAAACTCATATGCGGAATTGGCATAACAAAGTCCTTCGGGTTGCGAATGTGCTTATTTTGAACGAGATAAGACCAAAATTGGAGCGACTCTTGAAACTGTTCGTTAATTTTGATCGCTTTGCTTACATCAATTGATCCGTCCGCTTTTTCAACTGTGTAGTTTAGTTCACAAAGTGCGGCATGACCTGTTCCGGCATTGTTCCATTCGTTCGAGCTTTCATCTGCCGGTTGACCAAGCCTTTCAAACACAGCAATTTCCCACTCTGGTGCTAACTCTTTCAACAACGTCCCTAATGTCGCACTCATAATCCCCGCACCAATTAAAATCACATCTGTTTTCATCATTGGACCCCCTAAACGTTCCCATCGATTCGACCAAAAACTTCTCCACATTTATTATAACACATTTCAATTATAGTATGTCACTATCATTCTACACGATTACAAAAATGTTTATATAATTAAATAATTAAATAAAAACGAATATACTCACATATGTTCGAAAAAAAGAAACAATATTCTCTTTTTAATGATTTTACAAAATAATTTGATATTTTGCTAGCTTTATTTTTGGAAAGGTGCATCGTCCTAAATATTTTTCTGAAAATACAAATGAAATCTAACTTCTTCATGCTATAATAAACACATAATATATCCGACATTTCTCGACATATATTACAAGAAGGAGATGAAGGAGATGAAACAAGATCATGATCATCCACTTAAAACCGCCACCCAAATCAACACGAAACGTTTGTACACATTCAATTGAACACTCTCTATAGTCCTATCTCCCTATGATGAATTCGCACGAATGGAATGGTCTATACATCCCTCAATCCGCACTGCTTTACCTGAAGGACTAGGATTTGTAGCCTCCATCATCATCTGGAGAAGTTGCACCAAAAGTTATAAACAACACATGCTTATGAATATTGAACAAACACGTCTCATTGAAAAAAACAACTCTCTACAAACTTTAGCTGTCCAGGATCCTCTAACCGGTTTGTTGAATCGTATTCGCTTTGTTGACCTTGTTCGTGCTCAATTACATAAACAAAACAATAAAGAAGCGAGTATCCTAATTATTGATATTGATTTTTTCAAACATGTCAACGATCAGTTCGGACATCCAGCAGGGGATCAAGTGCTGAAAGACTTATCTGCCATGTTGATGCGCTATTTCCCTCCCCCAAGCCTTTCAGCAAGGTTGGGCGGAGAAGAATTTATCATTTTTCTACCTAACACCCACATTAAACAAGCACGACAACTTGCTGAAATGTTACGGGAAAACATCGCAACATTTCCATTTTCATATAAACATCATACGATTCATATCACCGCAAGTTTTGGTATCGCTCAAGCCACCCATTCTTTCCAGCATAGTTATTCAAAAGCGGATCAAGCTTTATATATAGCGAAACAAAATGGAAGAAATCGTGTTGTTGTCATCTCGACATAAATAAAACGAACAAGGTTGCCCTTGTTCGTTTTATTCAACCGGTGCTTCTTGTGTACGAATAAATTGGTCATAAAATGCAGCAAGCGATGTGTAGACGTACGGAACGAGCCATAAAAGTCCAATCCCGAACGTTATAATCGAGAGTAGTCCCCAGCCGATGAAGCTCAAATATAACAAAAATAGTTTTCCTTTATATCCTTTCATTCGTTTTTTACTTTCGCTAATCGCTTGAAGTGCACCGTATTCGGGATGATCTTTTAATAAAAAGAATGCTTGTGAATAAGATAACGATTTAATAATTCCAGGGATAATAAGTAGCAAACTCCACAAAAACACAAAGATACCAAATAAAACGGACGTGCCAATGAGTTTTAATGATAACTTCCCATTTTGATATACTGTAAACATTGGAGAGATTCGGACAGGTTCACGGCGATACACATCTAAAAATACCCAATACACAACAACACTAAACGGAATGAGCGCAAGTGAAAGAAGCAAACTGACGATCGAAACAGATATTGTCACGTTTTCTTGTTCAATCCATACGTCCCATCCTCCACTTAATACAACCTCAACTACTATAGGGAAAACGATGGTCACGAACGCATAAACAAGCATAAGAAGCACGGCACTGCCCCATTTTCCTTTCAACGCTTCCCTTGCTTCACGCCTTAACAATGATAATGTCATATGATAAAGCCTCCTTTTACGTGATCACACTTACACATATAGTCTATGCGCTTTTTACTCTAACATACTTATTTGAAAAATGCTATTGATCTTTTAGTAAATGAGATGAATATTTTCTATGTTTTGTATATAATGGGTGTATCCATTATAAGGGAGGAATACAAATGAAAAGCATCAAACCTGGCCGCGGGCCATCCATGCAAGGATTTATCGGCAGTATCGCCACCATTTTATTCGGCATGTTTTGGACGTTTATGACTTTTTCTATTACGAAAGATTCTCCCATTCCAGGGTCACAAATCTTTCCTTTTTTCGGATTCGTTATCATTGGTATCGGTATTTTTCAAGCTGTGTATCATTATAAAAACGCTACAGGGAAAGAACGGATGTCGATCATCGATATTGTAGAAGAAGACGAGGAAAAAGATCCGCTCAATACTCGTTTCGGTCATATCGAAGGAGAAAAGTTTTGTCCACACTGTGGAACGAACGTACAAGCAAACTTCCGCTTTTGTCCATCTTGCGGAAAAGCATTATAAATCCAAGTGATACGCGAGAATAAGTAATGAATAAAAAGTTCGGCGCCTGCCGAACTTTTTTACCCTCTTTTTCCCTTTATAGACCTTGTCAACCACACAGCACCAAAAATGAATACAGCAAAAACCCCAAGCAACGTGCCGAGCATCACGAGTTGAAATACAATGTCCCCGATGTACATAAAATCAACTCCTTTTCTTTCCATTATACTTTATTTTTCATATACGAGCCATGTTGGTTTGTTAATTTTTGCTGATAAACGAACGTGTCTTTATCGCTCGGATTTTTATTGCCTCCGAACATAAAGTTGCCTAAGCTATAAACAATTATTTTTTCTTTATATTGTTCAATGAATTCTTTTTTTATTTGTTGATGATTTAGAACATAGTTTTATAAAAATAGATAAAAAATGACTGTACATGTTGTGGCAATGGCTATGCCTATGAGCGTTTCGTACGGAAGCAGTGTAAGGCGCTCTTTCGTTGACATATGTACACTCGCTGCTGTGATATGAAAAAAACTGCCGTGCGGTAAATGATCGAGCACTGTTGCCCCCGCATGTACCATAGCTGCTCCCGCAAGCGATGGTACACCCGCTTCAACTAACGCTTTTCCAAACACGTGGCTTGCGACAGCTGTCCCCGCCGTTGTAGATGCAGTAATGCCTGACAATAACGCACCAGCTAACGATGCCATGACGTATGGCGGAAACCCTAGCGATTCGAGCATGTGCATAAACGTTTGGTGCAAAGCGGAGTTCGCGATTACACCCGCTAGCGTTCCAGTACCAAGAAGCATGAATACAACACCGCTCATTTTTTCCATGCCTACGCGTAGAAACACGTTCAACTCCCTCGTTTTATTCATAACAATCACACCAATCACCGCACCAGTCGGCAAAGCGATAAGCGGATCAATTGACACGCCAAAGAGCGGACGTGACAATAAAAGAATTATCGCAACACCGGGAGCAACGATCGCTTTTTGCCATGGAGGTGTTTCTTTTTCAACCGTTTCAATTTTTGGCATATGTTTGTCATCACCCCGCCACCGTTTTGCAAGCTGGTACGTGACAAAAAGACCAATCACCGCCGGTGCGATGCCTGCCATCATGAGAGAGGAAAGAGGGACATGAAATGCCTCAGCAGCTGCAATCGTATTCGGGTTAGGAGAAATAATATTCCCAGCTTTCCCCCCACCAATTAATGCGAGCAATATAGCAAAACGTGACACATCAAGTCGATGTGCCATCGCAAGCGCAACAGGTGCAATCGTCATAATGGCAACGTCAACAAACACCCCACACGCTGTTAACATCATCGCTGCAACACATAGCGAAAATAGCGCATATTTTTCCCCGCATGCTTGCATGAGTTTTTCTGCTATTGCCACCGCTGCCCCCGACTGCATTAATACACCAGCAAGCACACCAGCTGCTAAAACACGCAAAATAGACGGGGTCATCTCTTTTGCTCCATCTATCATTAGCCGAACAGCTTCATCGATAGAAACTCCCCCTAGTAAAGCACCAATAAACGCTCCGCCCATCATTCCATACCCCACCGGCACATTTCGTAAAATAAATACAACAGCTAGTAGAAAAGCAGCTATCGCTCCAAATGTGTTCAATTTGATCCCCTCCAAGTATACAATCTATAAACATATCATGATGTAACGTCATTTTTTGTAAATATATCACAAATAACATAAAAACTGTGTAAAATTTTTCGAAAATACGTACAGATGTCATCCGTATATACATTATTTTTGTAATAGTCTTTTTGTCGGAGGTGATCAGTGTAACAGGACGTTTTTTACTTATTTCTCTCGGAACGGGTATTATAATGGGACTTGGAACATATTTCAAATGAAATGAAGCGAGCCATTCGACAATTTTCCACGTAAGAAAAAGGTGCCCAAATTGGACACCTTTTTCTTATGATGAAATCGTACGTTTAAACGTATCAAATTGCTCTGTCACTTGTTTATCTGGCGCTGCTGTCAATACACTGACGATAACAATAGCGATGAGGCTTGCGATAAAACCAGGAACCATCTCATACATGACGCTAGCGTATGAAGAGTTTGCCCAAACGATGACCGTCGTCGCCCCTGCAATCATTCCTGCAAGCGCTCCCCATTTTGTCATGCGACGCCAGCATAAGCTTAATATAATGACAGGACCGAACGAAGCACCAAACCCAGCCCATGCATAGCCAACAAGATTTAAAATCGTATTGTTTTGCTCATATGCCAAAATTAAAGCAACAACAGCAACAAGTAACACCGATAAACGACCAACAAACACAAGCTCTTTATCGGACGCTGAACGACGGAATAAAACTTTATATAAATCTTCAGTTAGGGAACTTGATGTCACAAGCAATTGCGATGAAATCGTGCTCATAATTGCCGCTAAAATGGCTGCAAGTAAAAACCCTGTAATAAGCGGATGGAATAAAATTTCCCCAAGTTTAATAAATACCGTTTCTGGATCTTCTAACGTCATGCCGGCTTGTTTAAAGTAAGCGATTCCAAAAAGACCTGTGAGCATCGCGCCGACAGATGAAAAAATCATCCAGCCCATTCCAATCCGACGAGCTTGTTTCATCTCTTTCACCGATGAAATCGCCATAAAGCGAACGATAATGTGAGGCTGTCCAAAATAACCAAGTCCCCAAGCGAATAAAGAAATGATGCCGACTACGCTTGTTCCTTTAAACAAATCGAGCAAATTCGGATCGGTGTCTCGAATCGTTGCTGTCGTTTCTGTGAATCCCCCTGTATGCATCAATGTCACAACAGGTACGAGAATAAGTGCAATAAACATAATGAGACCTTGCACAAAGTCCGTCCAGCTGACCGCTAAAAATCCCCCGAATAACGTGTACGCAATAACAACACTAGCGACAATCCATAGCCCCGTATGATAATCTGTACCGAACGAGTTTTTAAACATGACCCCGCCAGAAACGAGACCAGATGAGACGTAAAACGTAAAGAAAATCATAATGACGAATCCTGAAACGAGGCGAAGTAGCTTCGATGTATCACCAAAACGATTTTCTAAAAATGCTGGAATCGTAATCGAATCGTTTGCCACTTCTGTATACACACGCAAGCGTGGAGCAACGTATAACCAGTTCGCATACGCCCCTAAAGCTAGTCCGATGACGATCCATGAAGCGCTTAACCCTTGTGCATACATCGCGCCAGGCAAGCCAAGCAACAACCAACCGCTCATATCTGACGCCCCAGCACTTAACGCCGTTACGGCTGGACCGAGCGTCCTTCCACCTAACATATAATCAGACAAGTTTGACGTCCGTTTATATGCCCAATACCCAATGAGTAACATCCCCACCATATATACGACAACAGATGCAATAACCAAAACAATCTCCCCTTCCTTTGTTGTCTATAAAAACCCCTTTGCATCTATCATTATACTAAAATATGTTCACAATTTGTACAAAAAATTATTTTCCAAAGAAACCTTTTAATGCGAATGCGACGTTTTGCGGACGTTCTGCTAACCGGCGCATAAAATAACCGAACCAATCATTTCCGAAAGGGACGTATACTCGCATGGTATAACCTTCTTGTGCAAGCTGTTGTTGCATATCTGTCCGAAAGCCATACAACATTTGAAACTCAAATTGATTACGTGGAATATTATTTTCTTCTACAAATGTTTTTACTTTTTCAATAATATGATGATCGTGTGTAGCAATAGCTGTATAACTTCCGCTTAATAAATGGAGTCGAATGATATTCATATAGTTTTCATCGATTTGTTGTTTCTCTTGAAACGCCACTTCTGGCGGCTCTTTATATGCTCCTTTCACTAAACGAAGTGATACCCCTTTTAAATCTTTCACATCTTGTTCAGCGCGATATAAATATGCTTGAATGACGGTTCCAACGTTGTCGTATGTGCGACGTAGTTCTTGTAATAAATCGAGCGTCGCTTGACAGTGCCCCGAATCTTCCATATCGATGCGCACAAAATTGTTGTATCGTTTTGCTGTTTCGACGATTTGACGCATATTGTTTAAGCAAAAATCAAAGTCAATGTCGAGACCAAGTTGTGTCAATTTGACGGATAAATTACTGTGAACTCCTGCACGATGAATCGCTTCTAACGTACGAATGTTATATTGTGTTGCTTCAATTGCCTCTTCACGATTAGAGACAAATTCTCCTAAATGATCGAGCGTACAAACGAGTCCTTTTTCATTCAGTTCACGCACCTTTTTGATAGCGCTTTCAATCGTTTCCCCTGCAACAACTTGGGAAGCTCCAAAGCGGAGCCCCCATTTTTTCGCAGCTTGATTTAGCACTTTACTTTGCGAAGCGTATAAAAAGATGTTTTTCGATAGTTGTGCGAGCATTGTATTCACCTCTTTCAAACTTAAAACATTTCACTTACTGTTTTTGCTTGCATATGAAGCAATAAATAGTCTGGACCACCTGCTTTCGAGTCTGTTCCTGACATGTTAAAACCACCAAACGGATGATAACCGACAATCGCTCCTGTACAACCGCGATTGAAGTATAAGTTACCAACGTGAAACTCTTCTCGCGCTTTTTCTAAATGCGCACGATTGTTTGAAATGACCGCCCCTGTTAATCCGTAATCTGTATTGTTCGCCACTTCAAGCGCTTCATCAAACGTACGCACTTTTGTAAACGCAACAACTGGCCCGAAAATTTCTTCTTGCATGATGCGTGCAGTTGGGGCGACATCCGAAAAAATGGTTGGTTTAATAAAAAACCCTTGCGAGTCGTCTCCTGTTCCACCTGTTACGAGTTTCCCCACTTGTTTTCCAATTTCAATGTAGTTCATAATTTTATCGTACGACGCTTGATCGATTTATTATGCTTGATCAAAGGCGTGAAAAAAAGACTTCGGGACGGATCCGAAGTCTTTTCCAAAATTAACGTTTTCCTTTGACATACGGCGTACCGAGCGCTTTTGGCGCATCCGCACGTCCGATAAATCCAGTTAACGCTAAAATCGTTAAAGCATACGGCAAAATAAGCAAATAAACAGTCGGTACGTTTTTCAAAAACGGAATCGCCTGTCCGACGATGCTTAAACTTTGCGCAAATCCGAAGAAAAGGGCCGCTCCCATCGCACCAAGCGGATGCCATTTTCCGAAAATCATTGCAGCAAGCGCCATAAATCCTTGCCCGGAAATTGTCGCGTGGCTAAAGTCGCGCGAGATGATTGTCGCATAAATTGAACCGCCAATTCCTGCAAGGGCACCGCTTAACATGACTGCGATGTAACGCATCTTTGCCACGTTAATTCCCATCGTATCTGCCGCCATCGGATGTTCCCCAACCGCGCGAAGACGAAGCCCAAACGGTGTTTTATAAATGACGTACCATACCACAAAGGCGAGTACAATCGCTAAGTAAGATGGCACGTATCCGTTTGAGAAAAAAATCGGACCGATAACTGGAATTTTGCTTAAAATCGGAATGTCAATTTTATCAAATCCAACTTGCACTTGATCCGTTTGTCCTTTTCCGTACCACATTTTCACAAGAAACAATGATAAACCTAAAGCTAAAAAGTTGATGGCTACTCCGCTGACTACTTGATCCGCACGAAGTGAAATGGCTGCGACCGCATGCATAAGCGAGAAAATCGAAGCAACAATCATTGCGGCAAGTATCGCAAGCCACGGTGTTAGTTGTCCGAATTGATCGGCAAACGTTAAGTTGAACACGACACCGGTAAATGCCCCGATGACCATCAATCCTTCTAATCCGATATTTACAACGCCGGAACGCTCACTAAATACGCCACCGAGCGCCGTAAAAATAAGTGGTGCCGCAAAGAAAATCGCGGAAGGAATAATAATTTCAAGGATGTGTAACATTTATTTTCCCCCCTTTTTGAAGCGCATAAGCACAAGACGAATTAAGTAGCTTGATGCAACGAAGAAAATAATTAACGCAATGATGATGTCTACAAGTTCTGTCGGCACATCAGCTGCTGATGGCATTTCGAGCGCTCCAACTTTTAACGCTCCAAATAAAATAGCTGCTAAAATAATGCCAAACGCATTGTTTCCACCGAGAAGGGCGACGGCAATTCCATCAAATCCGACTCCGGTGAATCCAGCTTTAACGGAGACGTTTTCAAATGTTCCTAATCCTTCCATCGCTCCAGCAATACCAGCAAATGCCCCAGAAATAACCATCGATAATATAATATTGCGATTAACGTTCATACCTGCATAATGTGATGCATGTTGGTTAAAACCGACGGCACGAAGTTCATATCCTGTTGTCGTTTTCTCAAGTAAAAACCACATGACAACAGCTGCAATTAACGAAATAATAATGCCGTAATGAAGGGTAGAGTAATCAGTTAATGACTGTAAAAATTCCGAACGTAACGATGCAGTCGGATGAATTTTTTCCGACTTAAATCCTTGATCAGATAAAACAGAGCGAATGATCGCATTCGACACGTATAAAGCAATATAGTTCATCATAATCGTGACGATTACCTCATGAACACGAAAACGCGCTTTTAAAAATCCCGGAATGAATCCCCAAAGTGCCCCAGCAAATGCAGCAGCAACAATAGCGAGCGGCAGATGGATTACTTTCGGGAGCTCAAACGCAACGCCCACCCAAACAGCAGCGAGCCAGCCGACGATCAGTTGTCCTTCTACACCGATGTTAAATAGCCCTGTGCGAAAAGCGAACGCAACCGCTAACCCCGCTAAAATATATGGTGTCACTTGACGAATCGTTTCCCCAATGTAATATCGATCCCCAAAAGCACCGTACAATAAAGCGGAATAGCCAGCAATTGGGTCATATCCACTGACGATCATCACGATGGCGCCAGCAATAATTCCGAGAATAACCGCAAAAACAGGAACGAGAATATTTGTTAAACGATTTTCACTCATGATGATACACCTGCTTCCTTCCGTTTGCTTCCTGCCATCAACAAACCAAGCTCTTGTTCTGTCGTTTCTTTCGGGTCGACAATGGCGACAATTTTCCCTTCATAAATGACAGCAATACGATCACTAACGTTCATAATTTCATCTAATTCAAACGAAACAAGCAATACTGCTTTTCCTTTATCTCGTTGTTCGATCAGACGTTTGTGAATAAACTCAATCGCTCCGACGTCGAGTCCACGCGTTGGTTGCGCGGCAATAAGTAAATCTGGATCACGATCCACTTCACGTCCGATAATCGCTTTTTGTTGGTTTCCTCCTGATAAAGCCCGCGCTTTCGTATATTCATCTGGCGTACGAACGTCAAACTCTTGGATAAGCTGGCGCGCTTTATCGTAAATCGCTTTAAAATTCAAAATACCGCGTTTTGAGTATGGTTCTTTATAATACGTTTGAAGCACCATGTTTTCTCCGATTGGAAAATCAAGCACAAGACCATGTTTATGACGGTCTTGCGGAATGTGTCCGACACCTGTTTCTGTAATTTGTCTTGGCGTTAAATTGCGAATTTCTTTACCATTTAGACGAATGGAGCCGGATTCAGATTTAATTAAGCCCGTGATCGCTTCGATAAGCTCTGTTTGTCCGTTGCCGTCTACCCCTGCAATTCCGACAATTTCTCCTGCATGTACCGTTAGATTTAAATGATCAACTGCAGTAATTCCACGCGAGTCTTTGACAACTAAATTTTCAATTTCAAGGACAGGTTTGCCGACTTTCGGCGGTTGTTTTTCTGTTTTGAAATGCACCTCACGTCCAACCATTAACGAAGCTAGTTCGTTCGGGTTTGTTTCCGATACATTTAATGTGCCGATGCCTTTTCCACGTCGAATCACTGTGACACGATCGCACACTTCCATAATTTCTTTTAATTTGTGCGTGATTAAAATGATGGACTTTCCTTCACGTACAAGCGCTTTCATAATTTGGATGAGCTCTTGAATTTCCTGCGGCGTTAAGACCGCTGTTGGTTCGTCAAAAATTAAAATATCTGCTCCACGATATAACGTTTTTAAAATTTCTACCCGTTGTTGCATACCGACAGAAATGTCTGCGATTTTCGCTTTCGGATCAACAGCTAAACCGTATCGTTCAGAAAGCTCACGCACCTCTTGCTCTGCTTTTTCAATATCGATTTGTCTACCTTTTGTTGGCTCGCTTCCTAAAATGATGTTTTCCGTTACTGTAAACGTATCAACAAGCATAAAGTGTTGGTGTACCATTCCGATTCCTAAGTCGTTGGCGACGTTCGGGTTGGCGATATTTACTTTTTTTCCTTTGACGCGAATTTCCCCGCCATCTGGTTGATATAAACCGAATAACACGTTCATTAGCGTCGATTTTCCTGCACCATTCTCGCCTAATAACGCATGAATTTCCCCTTTTTTCAATTGCAACGTAATGTTATCATTGGCCACAAAATTCCCAAAAACTTTGCGGATATTTAGCATCTCAATTACGTATTCCAAACGTGATCCACTCCTTATATGAGCTTGTTAAAATCACTAAATGAAAAGCTGCAACATGTTGCAACTTTTCATTTAGTGGTTCTCCGAAGAAACGTACTCTTCGGAGAACACAGTCATTTGATTATTGCAACTCTGCGCGAGTTGTAGGCACTTTCACTTCACCATTAATAATTTTTTGTTTCCACTCATCAACTTTTTTCAACACATCTTCAGGAACGTTATTTTTCGTTGTCGGAGCAATACCTACACCATCTTCTTTTAAGCCGTATTCAACTGCTTGACCGCCTGGGAAGTTGCCATTTTTCGTTTTTGTCGCTAAGTCATATACAGCAACGTCAACACGTTTTACCATCGATGTTAATGTTACGCTTTTATCTGTTCCTGGCACTTTTCCTTCTTCATATTGGTCACGGTCAACACCGATCACCCAAATTTCTTTGTTTGGATCTTGTTTTTTCAAGTCGATTGCTTCTGAGAACACACCGTTTCCTGTTCCACCAGCTGCATGGTAAATGATATCAATACCAGAAGCGTACATGCTTGAAGCAATAGCTTTTCCTTTATCCGCTTTGTCGAATGCACCTGCATATTGCACTTCAACTTTGGCATTTGGATTTACTGCTTTTACTCCTGCAATAAAACCGCTTTCGAATTTTTCAATTAACGGAATTTCCATACCGCCAACGAAACCGATTTTATTTGTTTTTGTCATTAAACCAGCGACAACGCCGACAAGGAACGAACCTTCATGCTCTTTGAATATGATGCTAGCAACGTTCGGTTTTTCAACGACGCTATCAACGATCGCAAATTTGTTATCTGGCTTTTGTTCTGCGATTTCTGTAATGGCATCTGTCATTAAATACCCAATACCATAAATGAGATCAAAGTCGTTACGTACAAGTTTGTTTAAGTTTGTTGCATAATCGGCATCACTTTGTGACTGTAAGTAGTCATAGCCGCCTTTTCCTTTTTTCAAGCCGTTTTCTTCACCGAATTTTTGTAACCCTTCCCATGCAGATTGGTTGAACGACTTATCGTCAATTCCACCAACGTCTGTAACCATTGCTACGCTAAATTCAGACGCTTTTCCTTCTTCTTTTTTCGGCTCTTCTTTTGCTTGTCCGCAACCGCCAAGAAGCATGCCGGCAGTTAATAATAAAGACATTGACAATCCAAAACGCTTTTTCTTCATCAATCATTACCCCCTCAATTTAAAAATATGGATAAGTAAAAAAGTTAAAATGTGAACGAACCTTCTCCCTCCAATGTCACCTCCTTAACAGGATAAGCGCTTGTATAAGAAGCTACACGCGTTTTCGTAACACGTGGAAGCTAAACTTATCTGATTTAAAGTAGTCAATTGAGTACAAAATCGGCTCGTCATTTTCATCAAAATGCATTTGCTTTAAAACTAAAAGCGCTGTTTCTGGCTCACATTGCAAAATAGGCGACACCTTTTCATGGTAGCCGAGCGGCTCAATGTGGGTAACCGCATAGGCGATGTATCGATTCGCTTCATTATGTAATATTTCTAATAATGACTCATTTTCATAAGCAATTCCTTTAGGTAAATATTTACAAGGAACTTTATCGATACAATAAACGACCGGTTCATTATTTGCAGTTCGCACCCGCTCAACAACAAGTAAATCTTCCTCTTTATCACATTGAAAGCGCTTTATATCATCTTCAGTCGGTTTCTGTATGGAAGAAGATAAAAAAATCGTCCCCGGTTTTCGACCGGCTTGACGGATCATCTCCGTCACGCTACTTAGCTGCTCAATACCCGACGTAAACATCGGTCGGGAACTCACGAACGTCCCGACACCGTGGCGGCGGATGATCACGTTTTCTTCCTCTAATACCCGCAATGCTTCCCGCAACGTCGCCCGGCTAACCCCTAATTGTTTGGCTAATTCAAATTCAGAAGGAAGTTTTTCTTTTTCCTTGTATACCCCTTGCTCAATATCTTTCTTAATCCGATCAATCACTTGTAAATATAAGTGTCGATGATCCGATTTGACTGACATTCACCATCCCCCACCTTAGATATCAGACATCTGATGTTAGACAAATTTCTTATTAATAATATAACATTTTTTCATTCATAAATAAATAGTGAATAAAAAAATTGTCGAAAAAAGTCGTATAAAATCATATGTAAGCGATTGTAATAATATATCATTATTATGTTCCATTTATGCAAAAAAAGAGGCTTGTTTTTAGCCTCTTTTATGACGTTTTTGCTTGATCGTTTGGCGATACGAGTACAGCGCGCGGTTTACTTCCTTCATAAGGCCCAACGATGCCACGAGCTTCCATTGCATCAATTAGTCGTGCAGCCCGGTTGTAACCGATGCGAAAACGACGCTGTAACATCGAAACAGATGCACTTTGCATGTCGATGACGAGTTGAACCGCTTCTTCAAACAGCTCATCATCAAACGCTTCTTGTGGCTCATCATCTTGTGCGATCATCGTTTCTTCGTATTGCGCTTGTTGTTGTGAAATCACATATTGTACAACTGCCTCCACTTCTTGATCAGACACAAATGCCCCTTGAATACGAACAGGTTTAGACGCACCGACAGGCAAAAAGAGCATATCACCACGACCAAGCAATTTTTCAGCTCCACCCATATCTAAAATCGTCCGTGAGTCCGTCTGTGATGATACACTAAACGCAATGCGGGATGGAATATTTGCCTTAATCACTCCAGTAATGACATCAACAGATGGACGTTGCGTTGCGATAATTAAATGAATGCCTGCTGCCCGCGCCATTTGGGCAAGACGTGTAATCGAATCTTCAACATCGCTTGAAGCAACCATCATTAAATCTGCTAACTCATCTACAATGACGACAATGTATGGTAAAAGAGGTTGTTTCACTTCCGCTGTTTCATTATGCCGCTCAATATATTCATTATATCCTTCAATATTACGCGTTCCTGTATGCGAAAATAGCTCGTATCGTCGCTCCATTTCGCTCACTACTTTTTTTAATGCTTGGGACGCTTTTTTCGGATCGGTGACGACAGGAGAAAGTAAATGTGGAATGCCATTGTACACGCTTAACTCAACCATTTTCGGATCGATCATCATCATCTTTACTTCATGTGGTTTCGTGCGCATCAATAAACTAACGATAATGGCGTTAATACATACGCTTTTCCCGCTTCCCGTCGCACCCGCAACAAGTAAGTGCGGCATTTTATTTAATTCAGCAAGCACCGCTTGTCCCGATATGTCACGCCCAAGTCCAATTAACAGTTTTGCTTCAGGTTTATCTGCTTCTTTCGCTTCTAACACTTCGCGTAGAGATACCATCGCAATTTCTTCATTCGGTACTTCAATACCAATTGCTGATTTTCCCGGAATCGGTGCCTCGATGCGAATGTCCTTCGCCGCTAACGCAAGCGCTAAATCATCACTTAAGCTTACAATTTTACTTACTTTCACACCGACGTCTGGATATACTTCATATCTCGTTACAGCTGGACCAATATGCACTTTCGTTACTTTTGCCTTTACCCCGAAACTTTGAAACGTTTTTTCAAGCTTGCGAGCATTTTCATAAATATTTTCTTTTTCCCGCGATTGATCGACCGCTTTTGGTGGGAAAAGTAAATCAATTGGCGGCAATGCATAATCCGTCGCATGATTTTGCGTAAATGATATCGGCTTTCCTTCTTCAACAGCTTCATTAAAATTAGAAATAACAGGTCCTTCAACAACAATTTCTTCTATTTCATTTTCTTCTTTTTCCTCGAGCGCTGTCACCACTTCAATATGAGTTGGCTGTTGTTTTTCTTTTTTCGGACGGCTTAAAAATGAACGAGCGTCCGCAATTACTGCTTTCGTTTGCGCTCGAATAAACGAAAGGAACCATTCAATTCCTTTGCCGGCTGTATCACGTAACGTTTTTCCTGTAAGAAGTAATACACCAATGATCATCAATAATGAGGCAATCCATTTTGTTCCTAATTGATCAAATAAATAATAACTGATCGTATACAGCAGGGCGCCAAGCATCCCACCACCTAAATCCGAAAAAGAACTATTTTCTCCATGCACATCTGCCCAAAATAGTTCCCATGTCGTTCGAATAATGCTTGGATTTGCTAATTTCCCATTTCTTGATAAAATATGAAATAACGCTTCGTGACTAAACAACAATAAGGAAAGAACAATCAAGTACAGCCCAACGAGCACGCGTTGGAAAAATGGAGGCCATGATCGCTTCCAGATGACATATAGCGATGTCACAAGCGCCCCTAATAGCGCAACAATATACCATTCACCCATAAAGAAGCGAGTAGTAAAAACAAGTGAACGGCCGACCGCTCCGACGTTTGCCATCGCAATGACCACGCATGCTAACATCGTTAAACCGATTAGTTCAAAACGTAACGTTTTTTTCCATTGTTCTTGTTTGTTTGTGCGACGCTTATTTTTCTTTCCCATTTCGCCCACTCCAACATATAAGATGAAAAAGCAGCCAACAGAGAAGCGTGGCTGCTTGTTCTTATTATACCATAAATTGTAGTGATGTCGCATAAAGTTTTGTGCCCGGTTCATACGTTAAATAATGTTGTGGATCGCTACTTAATACACGCACAATTTCATACTCGTTCATTTCTGTTTGTTGCACAAGTAACGTCACTCCGTTATATTGAACGGTGCGTTGCTTTTTATACTCCGCCTCGTTCGTTTGAAAAACGATAAACTCTGGAACGATCGTATGTAAAATCATTGTAACATCGCTCCTTGCTGATGTGAATGGTCAATGAGTTCGCGCAATTTGCGCATCGCTTGTGACAGTCCCCCGACTTCATCAATTAAACCGTACTTCACAGCATCTGTTCCCACTACATTCGTTCCGATATCGCGCGTTAAATTGCCTTTCGAAAACATAAGTTCTTTAAATTTTTCTTCACTAATGTTTGAATGTTTAACAACAAAATTGACGACGCGCTCTTGCATTTTATCTAAATACTCAAACGTTTGTGGCACACCAATAACAAGACCTGTGAGGCGAATCGGGTGAATCGTCATCGTTGCCGTTTCTGCGATGAATGAATAGTCGCACGACACCGCAATCGGCACACCGATCGAATGGCCTCCGCCGAGCACAATCGAAACAGTTGGTTTGGACATCGAGGCTAACATTTCTGCAATGGCTAACCCTGCTTCCACATCACCGCCTACTGTATTTAATACAACGAGCAAACCTTCAATATTCGGATTTTGCTCAATCGCTACAATTTGTGGAATAAGATGTTCATATTTCGTCGTTTTGTTTTGTGGCGGTAATTGAATATGCCCTTCAATTTGTCCAACGATCGTTAAACAATGGATCGTTGAATCTGAAGAAAGTTGTGGAATATTCGTTTGACCGAGCTGTACAATATTTTCGGCTGGAGAAGGCTTCGTTTCCTCTTGAGATATATCCCGTTCTTCCATAACAATCCCCTTTCCATTACATGATGTCGTTAGTATGCGTGAACATCGACATGTTCATACAAAAAACACCTGCGCGTCGCAGGTGTTTTCTTGACTTTGAGCATGTTGTTTTATACTTCCATAATAATCGGTAAAATCATCGGTTTTCGTTTTGTTTTTTCAAATAAATATTGGCTAAGTGCATCACGAATGTTTGTTTTTAGTGAAGACCATTCAATGACGTAATCTTCCATACTTTTTTCCACAATCTCTTTCACAATTTTTATCGATTCTTCGAAAAGTGTTTCGGATTCACGCACATATACAAATCCGCGTGAAATCATTTCTGGCCCAGCAACGACGCGCTTCTCTTGTTTACTTAACGTTACAACAACGATCATAATTCCATCTTGTGACAGTAAGCGACGATCACGCAACACAATATTTCCTACGTCTCCAATGCCTAACCCATCAATTAAAATTTGACCGCTCGGCACTTTTCCACCGAAACGGGCGTGACCGTTACGGAACTCGATCACTTCTCCTTTTTCAATCAAAAAGATCGCATCTTGACGAATACCGACAGCTTGGGCGATTTTTCCGTGCGCCTTTTGCATACGAAACTCTCCATGTACCGGGATAAAATATTTTGGTTTCATAAAATTTAACATAAGCTTTAATTCTTCCTGATACCCGTGCCCAGACACATGGACTTGACGTTGTCCGTACACGACATTCGCTCCTGCACGATATAGAGCATCAATTGTGCGAGCAATAAATAACTCATGCCCTGGCATCGGAGAAGAAGCGACAATAACTGTGTCTCCTTCTTTAATATTGATGTATTTGTGCGCCTGTTTCGCCATGCGTGCTAACGCCGCCATCGGTTCTCCTTGATTGCCTGTCGTTAAAATGACTAAATCACGATCGTTGTAACGGTCGACTTCCCCCATCGAAATAATCATGTTTTCATCCAATTTCAAGTACCCGAGGCGCACCGCAATGTCAATCACCTTATGCATATGACGGCTCATAATGACCACTTTCCGTCGATGGTCACGAGCAGCGTTTAGCACTTGTTGAATGCGTGTAATGTTCGAGGCAAAGCAAGCGACAATCACACGCCCATGGGCATTGTAAATAACATCGGAAATTTCTTGACCAACAATCGCTTCAGAACCAGTATATCCCGGTTTTTCTGCGTTTGTACTGTCGGATAGTAAACAAAGCACTCCTTGCGCTCCGATTTTCGCCATTTTACCAAAATCGGTGCGACATATGCCAACAGGTGTTTGATCAAATTTAAAATCACTCGTATATACAATGGCGCCTTGCGATGTTTGAATGCTTACACCAAGACAATCCGGGATACTATGGTTCGTTTGGAAAAACGACACAATCGCTTTTTCAAATACAATTTCACTGTCAGCATGTATTTCGATGCGCTTCGCTTTCGATGTAATCCCTTGCTCTTTCAATTTTTCTTCCATGAGTGCAAGCGTCAATTTTGCCCCGTACACAGGTACAGTAATTTTTCGCAACACGTATGCAATTGCGCCAATATGATCGTCATGACCGTGTGTTAAAAAAATGCCACGAATACGTTCTTGTTGTTCCACTAAATACGAAATATCAGGAATAACCATATCAATGCCGAACATCTCGTCCTCTGGAAACATAAGTCCTGCATCAAGGACAAAAATGTCTTCGTCCACCTCGACGACATACATGTTTTTGCCTACCTCTCCCACGCCGCCGAGAGCAAACACACGAATTTTCTCTGCTTGTTTCATCTTAAATCCTCCTACAGTCAACCAAACTTCCCCGCTCAAAGTCACTTACATCCATTATAACTGATTCAACAATAAAAAAGAAAGGGATGAATTCCCTTTCTTTTAACGTTGTAGCACGTGCATGAGTTGCAAACGTTCTTGTTCCGTCAACGGTACAAGTGGTAGTCGAACAGAACCAACATCTAATCCCTTCAACTGTAAAGCCGTTTTTACTGGCACTGGGCTTGGGGCAGCAAATAGCGCTTTCATGATCGGCAATAGTTGTTGGTGTATCGTTGCCGCTTTTTTATTGTCTCCGCTCATGAAAGCTTCTATCATTTCTTTCATTTCGTTGCCGATAATATGCGAGGCAACGGAAACGACACCTTTTCCACCAATAGCTAATACAGGAAGTGTCAATCCGTCATCTCCGCTATATAGCATAAAATCATCGCGCGTTTTTGCTATAATTTCCGTCATCGCATCTAAATTTCCGCTTGCATCTTTGACAGCTACAATGTTTGGAATTTCGGAGAGGCGAACGATTGTTTCAACGGAAATATTGACGACAGCTCGCCCTGGAATGTTGTACACCATGACAGGCAACGACGTGCTTTCAGCAATCGCTTTATAATGTTGGTAAATTCCTTCTTGGTTCGGTTTGTTGTAATACGGTGCGACGATCATCACCGCATCGACACCGATTTGTTCTGCCTTTTTCGTTAGTTCAATCGATGCACGCGTATTGTTGCTCCCTGTTCCAGCAATAACAGGGACACGTCCGTCAACAACGTCGACAACGTGACGGAAAAGCGCCAACTTTTCTTCTGTCGTTAACGTTGGGGATTCTCCAGTTGTTCCAGCAACAACGAGTGAATCTGTACCGTTTTCAATTAAATAGTTCACTAATTGCGTTGTTTTCGCAAAATCGATGTTCCCCTTATTGTCAAATGGGGTGACCATCGCTGTGGCAATTTGACCAAATTGAACCACAATGTTTCACTCCTAACTAAAATCGTATTGTTTTTGTTCCGCAAGTTGAAATGCATCATGTAATGCATTTACCGCTTCTTTTAAATGCTCCTCTTTCACAAGTACCCAAATGGTTGTGTGGCTATCAGCCGACTGCAAAATTTGAATGCCTCGTTCAGATAGTGCTGTCACAATTTTTGCGGTTACTCCTGGAACGCCAGCAATACCCGCTCCGACAGTCGATACTTTCGCGCAACCGCGCGTGACGGTTGGCTCATAGCCAAGCTTTTGCAACGTCGTAATCGCTCGATCTGCCACGTCGCTCGATACGGTATATACGACCCCGTTCGGTGATATGTTAATGAAGTCGACGCTAATTCCTTCATTCGCCATCGCTTTAAATACTTCTGCCTGTAAATCGTAATGTCCCTCTTTTGCTGGCACTTTAATTTGCGTAATGTTTGAAACGTGGGCAATTCCTGTCACTAATCGTTCTTTTACATCGCTTCCTTTTTTTCCAATCGATGTAACGAGCGTTCCTGGTGAATCAGAATACGTCGAGCGAATGCGCAGAGGCACTTTCGCTTGCATCGCAATTTCGACCGCACGCGGATGGATGACTTTTGCCCCTTGATATGCCATATTGCAAATTTCTGTATATGTTACAACATCAAGCGGTCGCGCATTTTCTACGATGCGTGGATCCGCCGTCATTACACCTTCGACGTCAGTGAAAATGTCAATCCATTCTGCACCGAGTGCAGCCCCAAGCGCAGCAGCTGACGTGTCGCTTCCGCCGCGCCCGATCGTTGTCACATCTCCGTTTTCAGCCGCACCTTGAAAGCCTGCGACAACGACAACATCATGCTCTTTTAGGGTACGCAACAACCGTTCGCAACGCATATCGATAATTTTCGCGTTCGTATGATCATTGTTCGTGCGAAAGCCTGCTTGTGCTCCGGTAAAGGCTGTCGCTTTGATACCATGTTTATTTAACATGTTTGTAAAAACGACGCTTGAAATAATTTCCCCGCACGCCATCAACAAATCTTTTTCACGGTTTGTCACATGTGCATTGGCTCCGTCAATAAGGCTAAGGAGCGTATCCGTTGCATACGGATCCCCTTTTCGCCCCATCGCTGAAACGACAACAATAACTTTATATCCGTCTTCTAACGCTTTTTCAATATGTTTGCGCGCTAAATTTCGACCGTGTTCATCACGAACGGACGTACCGCCAAACTTTTGAACGATAATTTTCAACGTCAACACCTCGATGCCGATTTTACGCTTTCACAAGCCCTAATTTTAAAAGACTTTCAGCAATTTGAACAGAGTTCCATGCCGCTCCCTTTAGCAAGTTATCAGAAACGATCCATAAATGGAATCCTGTGTCGCGATGTAAATCTTTGCGAATGCGACCAACGAATACGTCATTTTGTCCTGTTGCATACAGCGGCATCGGATAAAGCTGCTCGCTTGGATCGTCTTGTAAGACGACGCCCGGTGCCTCTTTTAGGAGCGACTGGATTTGCGCGACCGTTACTCCCTCTTTTTCTACTTCAATGTAAACAGATTCCGAATGCCCTACCATCACCGGAATGCGCACGCATGTTGCCGCTACTTCCAATTCAGGCATATGCATAATTTTTTTCGTTTCGTTAATCATTTTCATTTCTTCAAATGTAAATCCATTGTCTTGAAACTTATCAATCTGTGGAATGGCGTTAAATGCAATCGGATAATGTTTGCGATCCGATTTTACCGGTAAAATTTCCGGCGTCACTTCTTCGCCGTTTAACATGTGCGCTGTTTGCGTTTTTAACTCTTCTACCGCTTGTGCTCCTGCGCCTGACACCGCTTGATATGTCGAGACGATGACGCGCTTTAATCCGAACGCTTGACGAATCGGTTCGAGCGCCACAACCATTTGGATCGTTGAGCAGTTTGGATTTGCGATAATTCCGTTATGCCAATGTAAATCTGCTTCGTTTACTTCAGGGACGACAAGCGGTACGTTTTCGTCCATGCGAAATGCACTCGTATTATCAACAACGACCGCTCCGCGTTTCACCGCCTCGGGAGCAAGTTGCTTTGATACAGATCCGCCTGCGCTAAATAGCGCGATATGCACACCTTCAAAACTTTCCGGTTTTGCTACTTGCACTTCAATTTCTTCACCTTTAAATACGACTTTTTTTCCAGCTGAACGCTCCGATGAAAGTAAAGATAGTTTTGCAATTGGGAAATTTCTTTTTTCTAACGTTTGAATCATTTGTTGTCCGACAGCTCCTGTCGCACCAACGACGGCGACATGTAATCCTTTTTGCTCCATCTCTTCTTCTCCTTCCAACTCATAGACAATTTTAATATCATTTATTTTAGCACATTCATTCGTAAAGGAGAGACGTTTTTTATAAATTTTCTTTCAACTGTTTATTTATGAGCGACGATATTCAACGATGACTGGTTGAATTTGCCGACCTTCGAGCGCCGCTTCTACCGTATCAAGCAACAATGGCATATGAGCAACCATCGAATTCGGTTTTTTGAACGGATCATCTTGCCCAAATGGGATGAAGTAAATATTTTTTGCTGCCATTAATCGCATTAAATTAACACCGTTTAAACCGAGCGCATCGTTTGTCGAAATGCCAACAACAACGGGACGATGATTGCGCATCGTTGCTTTTGCAGCCATTAATACAGGCGAATCCGTCAGCGCGTTCGCTAATTTGCTCATCGAATTTCCGGTTAGTGGCGCAATAACCATGCAATCAAGCGGTAATTTCGGTCCTAACGGTTCCGCTTTTACAATTGTATCAATGACTTGATGACCTGTCATCTCTTCAAGCTTTTTCACCCATTCTTCTCCTTTACCGAATCGGGTATTTGTCGATTGCACCGTATACGAAACAATCGGGATGACGTCTGCCCCTTTCGCAATTAATTTTTCAATTTCCGGCATTACCGCATCATATGTGCAATGAGAGCCTGTTAAACCAAAACCAATGCGCTTTCCTTGTACGTTCATTTTTTATTCTCCTTTCGTTTTTTCAAATCTGCAGAAAGAAGTTGCGCCAATACATTTGCGACAATTTGCCCCGCTGTTTTTGGCGCGACAATGCCGGGAAGTCCCGGGGCTAATAGCGCTTGAATGCCGCGCTTTTCCGCATATCGAAAATCCGTGCCACCAGGTTTTGATGCCAAGTCAACAATAAGCGTATGAGCAGGCATTTTCGCAATGACGCTTGCGGTTACAACAGGATATGGGATCGTATTAATACAAACGTCAATATCTTCCACGTGTTGTTCTAAATCGTTTAAATGAAACGGCTCTAACGCCATCTCTGCAATGCGCGCTAAATGTTCGGAGCGGCGGGCTCCCACTTTTACTTTTGCGCCTAAAGCTGCAAACGTTCGAGCGACCGTCATCCCTACACGTCCCAAACCTAAAACAGCAACGCGTGATCCATGAATCGTCACATCTGTATGTTGAATGACCATCATGACCGTTCCTTCTGCCGTTGGAATCGAGTTATAAATGGCGACATCGTCTCGCTCAAATAGTTGCACATGTTTTCGACCAACAGATTTGACGACGTGGTCTAAATAGTCATTTGTAATTCCTGAATAAACGGTGCAACGCGCCGGGGTTTGACGAAGCAATTCTTCAGTAAACGTCATTTTTTCGTTTGAAAATACCGTTTGAATTTCACCGTCCATGCTCGTTCCGTGAACAGGTAAAATAATGGCGTCTACTTCGTGAAAATCGACTTCGTGAATTTTCATTTTCGTTACTCCAGCAAAGCCATGGTCTAATTGATCGAAGCCAACGAGCGACAATTTTGCGTCAAGTTCCATCAATTTCCGAATGACTTCAAGCTGCCGAGCGTCCCCACCGATGATCGCAACGTGCATTCCTGTCAGCATGAGTTCATTCACCCTCTTATACATCTAGTTTTTTGCCCGTCGTTACTTTCACATCTTATGATGTCAGTCATCAAACGGTGAGCGGAAAATGAAAAAAGACACCCCTTGAGGTGTCTAGTCATCGACATCAATTAAAATCATATCTGAGCCGATCTTTTTTACACGGCTCCATGGTACGCGTATATCTGTTCCATCTTTCCGAAAGCCAAACCATTTTGTTGTTGGAATTAAAAGTGCTTGAATTTGACCTGTTCGTTCATTAATTTCTAAATCAGTCTGTCCTAAAATACCGAGCCGCTCTGCTCGCTTCATATCAACAATTTCTTTTCCGCTTAATTCACTTAATCGCATATGATGCCCCCTTTCTTTATCATTGTAGAAAAAAGGGCAAAAAAAATGCCTGCAAGTTTATTGTTGCAGGCTTTTTGGCAATGTTCCTTCCGGGCTAATAAGCGCAACGGAGAAGTCGTCTGTAAAAATCGTTTGTGCCATGCGGTCAACGCTTTCTTTTGTTACGCGATCAATGCTTTCAATAATTTCGTCAAGCGAGCGGTGACGGCCGAGTAACAGTTCATTTTTTCCATTTCGACTCATACGACTGTTCGTACTTTCTAAACTTAACATTAAGTTCCCTTTCATTTGCTCTTTACTATTTTCTAACTCTTTTTCAGTAATGCCATCTTGTTTCAATTGTTCAATTGTTTGTTGAATCGTATCGAATAAAAGATCAAGTTGTTGGCTGCCTGTCCCGCCATAAATTGTTAACATCCCTCCGTCGTGATATGCGGAATGGTATGAGAAAATGGAATAAGCTAATCCACGTTGTTCGCGTACTTCTTGGAAAAGACGACTGCTCATGCTTCCGCCTAAAATGTTGTTTAAAATAACTAAGCTATAAACATCTTCATGACCAATTGGTAACCCATTAAATCCAATGCATACGTGCGCTTGCTCTGTCTCTTTTTTGCGCGCGATTTTATTCGGGTAAAACGATGGTGCTACATACACGTCGTTCCCTTTTTGTCTCGTAAACGAACCGAAGTAAGCTTCTACTTGTTGAATAAACGACTCATCGACATTCCCTGCGATCGAAATGACGACCCGATCTGGCGTATACGTCTCGTACATGTATTGGCGCAACGTATCACCCGTGAACGCCGCCAACGTTTGTTCTGTTCCTAAGATCGGATAACCGAGCGGGTGATTGCCGTAACTTGCCTTACTCAATAGATCATGAACGAGGTCATCTGGCGTATCTTCATACATTTTAATTTCTTCGAATACAACATTTTTTTCTTTTTGTAATTCTTCGTCTACAAACGTCGAATGGAAGAACATATCGGCTAGTATGTCTAAAGCAAATGACGCATGTGTATCTAACACTTTGGCATAATAGCACGTGTACTCTTTTGACGTAAACGCATTGACTTGACCGCCAATGCGATCGAACGATTCCGCAATATCGCGCGCTGTGCGCGTTTTCGTTCCTTTAAAAAACATATGTTCAAGAAAGTGTGAAATGCCGTTGTTTTGTTCATTTTCGTTGCGTGATCCGGTGCCAATCCAAATACCGATCGCCACGGATCGAACCGTTGGAATGTGTTCGAGTACAACTCTTACCCCGTTTTGACACGTATATGTTTTAATCAAGTCCCTTCCTCCTACTTTTTACAATTCTTTCCTCATTTAATAATGTGGACACATCGTCGATAACATATTCTTGTTTTTGTAATGATTGAATTAACGGTTGTAATGCTTTTACTGTTGATACAGTTGGATGCATTAAAATCATCGCTCCGTTGTGCACTTTTGATGTTACTCGTTCCACTATAACAGAAGGCGATGGTTTTTGCCAATCAATTGTATCGACCGTCCATAAAATCGTGTACATCCCAAGCTCATGGGCAATGTATACGACATCATCACGATAACTGCCGCTTGGCGGAGCGAATAGACGAGGTTTGATGCCTGTTGCTGCTTCAATTGCATCGTTCGTTTTGACGATTTGTTCCCGAATGGCTTGTTTACTCATCGTTTTCATATCGGGATGGTTGTATGAATGATTGCCAATTTCATGCCCGGCATCTGCAATCATTTTCGCCAGTTGTGGGTTTTCTTTTACCCAACGCCCTTCTAAAAAAAACGTTGCACGTACGTTGTATTTTTCAAGAATATGTAACATACTTGGGATATGTTCGCTTCCCCATGCAACATTAATTAAAAAAGAGACCATCGGTTTGTCTGGATGTCCCCGATAAATAGGCGATGGGGGCAAATCAGATAAGTGAATAGACGGCGATACTTGTTTATATACAAGCTGTTGTTCAGAAAATGTCCCATTTTGCTTCATTTGCTTATATGATGCCTCAACATCTACGACTAGCCCATTATATCCAGGAATGGCTTTCCACACAGCATCTATTTTCGCATTTTGCGCAGGAATATTATACTGCTTTGCTCGCTCCGTAATTTGAATGTATAGCAGATCGCTTTGTTTTGCCACCGTCACATGCCGTAACTCATGGATGTACGTTGTCGTCCATGGGTTTTGTACAATCATAGCCGCCATACATATGATCATCGTTAAGAAAAACGCTCGCCGCACGCTTCGTCCCCTCCTTTTCTAATAAAGAGGGTATGTGTAAGAAGGACAAGGTAGAACGAGCATGAAAAAATTTTACACACAGCAAAGAAGAAAATTTTACACACAGCAAAGAAGCCAAGGGGATGCGAACCCAAGGCTCCAATTTTATTGCTCGGCTTCTTTTTGATCGCGTAATACGGCCTTGCGCGACAAGTTTACGCGACCTTGTTTATCAATTTCTGTTACTTTCACTAAAATTTCATCGCCGATGGAAACGACATCTTCTACCTTTCCGACGCGTTCCTCCGCTAATTCTGAAATGTGTACAAGACCATCTTTTCCACTAAACAATTCGACAAACGCTCCAAATTTTTCAATCCGTTTCACTTTACCTAAATATACTTGTCCAACTTCCACTTCACGAACGATATCTTCAATGATCTTTTTCGCTTTTTTGTTCATTTCTTCATTTACTGATGAAATGAAGATCGTTCCATCTTGTTCGATATCAATTTTTACGCCTGTTTCTTCAATAATTTTGTTAATTTGCTTTCCGCTTGGCCCGATCACATCACGAATTTTATCAGGATTAATTTGCATCGTTAAAATTTTCGGTGCATACGGCGATAGCTCTTTACGCGGTTCGCTAATCGTTTGCATCATATGTTTTAAAATTTCAAGACGACCTTTGCGCGCTTGTTGCAACGCTTCTTCTAAAATTTCACGAGACAATCCTTTAATTTTAATATCCATTTGCAAGGCGGTGACCCCTTTTTCTGTACCGGCCACTTTAAAGTCCATGTCACCAAGATGGTCTTCCATACCTTGAATATCTGTTAAAATCGTATAATGTTCACCGCTTTTCACAAGCCCCATCGCAATACCTGCAACAGGTGCTTTAATCGGCACTCCCGCATCCATCATGGCAAGCGTACTTGCACAAATGCTTGCTTGAGACGTGGAACCGTTTGATTCTAACACTTCAGACACGAGACGAATCGTATATGGGAACTCTTTTTCAGATGGGATGACTGGCTCAAGTGCACGCTCACCAAGCGCACCATGCCCGATTTCACGACGGCCTGGTCCACGCATCGCTCCTGTCTCCCCAACAGAGAATGGCGGGAAGTTGTAATGATGCATAAACCGTTTCGTTTCTTCAATGCCAAGTCCATCTAAAATTTGCACATCACCAAGTGCTCCGAGCGTACATACACTAAGTGCTTGCGTCTGCCCCCGCGTAAACAAACCAGATCCGTGCGTACGTGGCAAAAGTCCAATAGCTGATGAAAGCGGGCGAATTTCATCAACTTTTCGTCCATCCGGGCGCACTTTTTCTTCTGTAATTAAGCGACGCACTTCTTCTTTCACAAGTTTATGTAAAATTTCTTTTACTTGTTTAATCGTTTCTTCGTCCGCTTCTTGGTCTTCGTACGCAGCAACAACTTCCGCTTTTAATTGTTCAATCGCTGCCTCGCGCGCCAATTTCTCAGGTACTTGAACAGCTCGTTTCACTTCCCCTTCCACGCGCGCACGAATCTCTGCTTCTAGCTGAGCGTCAAGTTCATAGAGGACAACTTCCATTTTCTCTTTGCCGACTTTTGCCGCGATATCTTCTTGAAAGGCGATAAGACGCTTAATTTCTTCATGACCAAACATGATCGCTTCAAGCATAACTTCCTCTGGTACTTCATTGGCTCCTGCTTCGACCATGTTAATTGCGTCTTTTGTTCCTGCAACAATGAGATGCATATCACTTTGTTCCATTTGTGCGATAGACGGGTTGATGACAAACTGCCCATTTACGCGACCAACTGTCACTCCTGCAATCGGTCCTTCAAACGGAATATCGGAAATCGTTAACGCAAGGGAAGACCCAAACATGGCTGCCATTTCCGGTGAGCAGTCTTGATCAACGCTCATGACCATGCTGACAACTTGCACTTCGTTTCGAAATCCTTCCGCAAACAATGGACGGATCGGGCGGTCAATGAGACGGCTCGCTAAAATCGCTTTTTCACTCGGACGCCCCTCGCGCTTAATAAATCCCCCTGGAATTTTACCGACAGCGTATAACCGTTCTTCATAGTTCACCGTTAACGGAAAAAAATCTACGCTTTTTGGTTCTTTCGATGCTGTCGCTGTGCTCAATACGACCGTATCGCCGTAACGCACTAATACAGCGCCGTTTGCTTGCTTGGCTAATTCGCCAATTTCAACAGTTAGCGGCCGACCTGCCCAGTCGATCGAAAACACATGTTTTTCTTGTTCCATATAAACCGAGTACCCCTCTCTATGTACAAATGAAAAATCGTATTTGTTTTAGTATAATCAAATATCGGTGCAAATACTAATAAAAAGCGGGAATGCTCCCGCTTTTTACTTATCGGCGTAATCCGAGTTTGTTGATCAATTCACGATAACGGTTGATGTCTTTGTTGCGTAAGTACGTAAGTAAGTTACGACGACGACCAACCATTTTCAAAAGACCACGACGAGAATGATGGTCTTTACGATGAACGCGTAAATGATCGTTCAAGTTGTTAATTTGCTCTGTAAGGATAGCAACTTGTACTTCAGGAGAACCTGTGTCAGTTTCGTGAATTTTGAACTGGTTGATGATCTCGTTTTTACGCTCTTGTGTTAATGCCATCCTTGTTCACCTCCTCTTTTTTCAGCCCCAATTACCGAGCAAACGGCGGTGACTCGTATTGCCCAGCAATGGTTAACATACATTAAATAGAATACATGTTTTTCCGATAAAATGCAAGGGGGTTTTGAAAATATTCGCGTGCCACTTGCGCATCGCGATGAATTTGTTCAATCAACTCTTGAACAGAAGAAAACGCTCGTTCATCACGCAATCGTTTATGCCATTGGATCGATACGCTCGCACCGTAAATGTCTGCTGAGAAATCGAATACATGCACTTCAATCGTTGGCTCTTTCGGCTGTTCCGTATGAAATGTCGGCTTATACCCAACGTTACATACTCCCGTCCACGTGTTACCGTCGATCGTGACCGTTACCGCATATACCCCGATACGCGGAATGATGTAATCATCGTCAAGCGCAACGTTCGCCGTTGGAAATCCGATTGTACGCCCGCGTTTATCCCCATGAACAACCTTGCCTGTTACTTCATATAATCGCCCAAGCAAATGCGGAAGTTGCTCAACGTCCCCTTCAGCTAAACACTGGCGAATATATGTCGAACTAATTTTCTCTTCGCCAAACGTCTGTTTCGGGATTACCGTTTGTGTAAATTGCTGTCGAGAATGAAAAGGCAACGTTTCCATCGTTCCTTTTCCTAAGCGACCGTACGTAAAGTCAAACCCTGCCACAACGTGTTTCACACCGAGTCCGATGATATATTCATCGACAAATTGTTGTGGCAACAAATGTGCAAATGCTGGTGTAAATTCAACGACGTATAAATAATCGATACCGAGTTTAGCTATTTGTTTTTCTTTTTCTTTTAATGGCGTAATAAAACGAACATGTTGCTTCGAGCGCCCTAGCACGACAGACGGATGCGGATGAAACGTCATAACCGCACTTTTATATTGATGATCGTCCGCAATTCGCTTCGCTGTCTGAATCACTTTTTGGTGCCCAAGATGAACACCGTCAAAATATCCGAGTGCCATGACAAGCGGACCATTGTTTTTTTCGTTTAATGGATGGGAAAGCCAAATCGTTTTCATTGTTTTCACCTACAATACTTTTAAAGGTTTCATACAGCCTTGCTTTGTCGGATGAGGCATGTAAATCGCTAATGCTTCACCTTGCTTATTTATCATCAATAGACGCGCAGACATGTCAGACAGGGCTGGCAAAAGCGCTCCGTTTTTTACTTTTCTCTCTTCTTCATCATTCAGTACATATGTCGGCAAATGGGCTAACGCTCGTTTAATCGGTAAAAGTAGCATATGTGCAGTACCAGCCGACAAGTGTTGTTCGATGTCAGCAAATGTCACACATTGATCAAGCGTAAACGATCCGGACGCTGTGCGAACAAGGCGGGACATATGCGCTGGGTATCCAAGTTGTTCGCCTATTTGAACCGCAAGTGTACGCACATATGTCCCTTTACTACACGTCACCCGAAAACGAAACGATATACGCTCACCTGCAAATACTTGCCTGTCATCAAGGAGTTGCAACTCGTAAATATGTACATGTCGTTTCGGTCGTTCGACATCAATCCCTGCACGCGCATACTCATACAATTTTTTTCCATTTACCTTTACTGCAGAATACATCGGTGGAGTTTGTTCAATTTCCCCTGTCAGCTTAGCCAATACATGTTCAATTTCATGGCGAGCGATCGACCGCTCTATCGGTTTGATTGAAACAACATCGCCCGATGCGTCTTCTGTTGTCGTTGCTATCCCTAACGTCACTTCTCCTTCATACGTTTTTTTCTCCGCTGTTAATAGCTCAACAATTTTTGTTGCTTTGCCAATGCAAATGGGCAACACACCACGTACGTCAGGATCGAGCGTTCCTGTATGACCAACTTTTTTCGTTTGAAATAGCTTACGAATGCGCATGACGCAGTCGTGCGACGTCATGCCCGCAGGTTTATGTAACAATAACACTCCGTCCATCGCTTCACCTCTAAAATAGCGGAAATGGATAGACGCATGTCTATCCATTATTCTTCTTTATGTTCTTTTTCTTCAGAAATTTGTTTAATTAAACTTTCAATGCGTTGTCCGTAATCGATCGTTTCATCAATTTCAAAGTAAATTTCTGGCGTCTTGCGCAAACGAATACGCTGACCGATTTCCGAACGAATAAATCCAGTTGCTTTTGCTAATCCTTTGAGCGTATTTTTCTTTTGTTCTTCATCCCCAAGAACAGAAATATACACTTTTGCTTGTTGCAAATCGCCCGTTACTCGAACATCTGTTACAGTAACGAAGCCAATGCGTGGGTCTTTTAGTTTGCGACCGATAATATCACTTAACTCTTTTTTCATTTGTTCGCCTACACGTGTGGCTCGCAAACTCATGATCATCACCTCGATTAAAACCACTCGAATGTTGTAACTGTTCGTTCGATTTCTGGAAACGAATCAATGAATTGCAACGTACGTTGAAGCTCTTGTTCTGTCGCAGCTCGTTCGGCCGTAATAGCTACAATTCCGAGCTTCGTTCGTTGCCATACGTCTTGATAATCGACTTCAGCTACTGATATATTATATTTTTGTTTGAGCCGTGTGACAATGCGTTGCAACACGGCTCGCTTTTCTTTTAATGATTGGACGTCGTAAATGATGCATTCACATTCGACGTATCCGATCATTTACGTACCACTTCTTGCATGACATACGCTTCGATAACGTCGCCTTCTTTAATATCGTTAAAGTTTTTAATCGTTATTCCGCACTCGTATCCTTGTGCCACTTCTTTTACATCGTCTTTGTAACGTTTTAACGTATCGATTTGTCCTTCATAAACGACGATGCCTTGACGAATGAGGCGAACGCTACTATCGCGCGTAATTTTCCCATCTGTTACATAGCATCCTGCAATTGTACCAACTTTCGATACTTTAAACGTTTGACGAACTTCTGCTTGGCCGATGACTTTTTCTTCATACTCCGGATCAAGCATCCCTTTCATCGCCGCTTCAATTTCTTCGATGACTTTGTAAATGATGCGGTGGAGACGAATGTCTACTTTTTCTGCTTCTGCGACACGTTTGGCGTTCGCATCCGGACGAACATTAAAGCCGATAACAATCGCATTCGATGCCGAGGCAAGCATAATGTCGTACTCTGTTACTGCCCCAACACCAGAGTGAATAATTTTCACTCGCACACCTTCGACTTCGATTTTTTGCAATGCGGCAACGAGCGCTTCGACGGAACCTTGTACATCCGCTTTGACGATAATGTTTAACTCTTTCATTTCGCCTTGCTTAATTTTTTCAAACAAGTCGTCTAGGCTGACACGCGCTTTTACACTTCGTTGTTGAGCAATTTGTTTTTGCGCACGCGCTTCGCCAATTTGACGCGCTTTTTTCTCATCTTCGAATACCATGAAGCGATCGCCTGCTTGCGGTACTTCGTTTAATCCCGTAATTTCAACAGGGGTAGATGGACCTGCCTCTTTCACGCGACGACCAAGATCGTTTGTCATTGCCCGCACGCGTCCGTACGTATAACCAACAACAATTGGATCACCAACACGCAACGTACCCGATTGAACGAGAAGCGTGGCAACCGGACCGCGACCTTTATCTAATTTTGCTTCAATGACCGTTCCTGTCGCACGGCGGTTTGGATTTGCTTTTAATTCTTCCATTTCACTCACAAGCAAAATCATTTCGAGCAAGTTGTCAATCCCTTCACCCGTTAACGCCGATAATTTACAATAAATTGTATCTCCGCCCCATTCTTCTGGAACGAGTTCGTATTCCATTAACTCCTGCATGACGCGATCTGGATTTGCTGTTGGTTTGTCGATTTTATTGACCGCGACGATGATTGGAACTTTTGCCGCTTTCGCATGGTTAATCGCTTCAACAGTTTGTGGCATTACACCATCATCGGCTGCAACAACAAGGATGACGATATCCGTTACTTGCGCTCCACGCGCACGCATCGTTGTGAACGCCTCATGACCCGGTGTATCTAAAAACGTAATTTTTTTGCCGTTCACCATGACTTGGTACGCACCGATATGTTGTGTAATACCGCCTGCCTCTTGTTCTGTCACTTTCGTATGACGAATCGAGTCAAGCAACGTTGTTTTTCCGTGGTCAACGTGTCCCATAATCGTGACGACAGGTGGACGTTCGACTAAATCTTCTGGGTTATCGACAATTTCAATTGTCTCAAATTCTGTTTCGTCAATCGTTACTTTTTCTTCTACTTCCACACCGTAATCGGAGCAAATTAACTCGATCGCATCTTTATCTAAATCTTTGTTAATCGTTGCAATAATGCCGAGCATAAATAACTTTTTAATAATTTCAGAAGGCTCCTTACCTAGTTTTTTCGCTAGCTCAGCAACCGTTAATGAACCTTCAAATGTAATTTTTTTCGGAAGCTCTTTTTCTTTTTTCTTTTGCACTTCTTGTTGTGGAGCTTGCTGAGGTTTTTGTTTTTTATTTTTTTTGTTATTGAAAATTTTCTTTTCTTTTTGTTGGATTTGCAAGTCGTGTTTTTTCCCTTCGCGATTTTTAACTACTGCTTTTTTAATCGGTACTTTCGTTTGAATGACCTCATCTTCGTCTTCTTCAAACTGTTCTAAAACAGGCTTTTTCACAGGTGCCTTCTTTTCTTCTTTTTCTGCTTCTTGTTTTTGTTCTTGTTTTTGTCCTTTGTTAAATGAACGATCTAATTTTTCAACAACGTCCGCTTCAATCATCGTCATATGATTGGATACATCGATGTTCATTTCTTTCAGTTTATGGATGACATCTTTACTTGACACATTATGTTTTTTCGCATATTCGTATACACGCATTTTTGACATACATTCACCCCCAAAATGTTAGAGCATCGTTTTCAGCTTTTGTGCGAATCCTTCATCTGTAATCGCTACAACAACCCGTGCTCCTTTTCCAATCGCCCCACCTAATTCGTGGCGATTATCTACGTAACAAAGCGGAACGCGATAAAACGCGCATTTATCGGAAATTTTTTTTCTTGTATTTTCTGACGCATCTTCCGATAAAATGACAAGCTTCGCGCGTTTACGCTGAATTTCTTTTACAACAAGCTCTTCTCCCGAAATGACTTTGCGCGCCCGATTCGCCAGTCCGAGAAAAGAGACCCATGGTTTATGATTCATTTGTTTCTCCGTTCTCCTTCTCAGCAAGCTGTAATAGCTGTTCGTAAATCGAATCGTCAATAGTCGCTTTTAAATGATGCGCAAGTGTATTTTTCTTTTTCGCAAGCAAAATGCATTCTTTACTTAACGTAATGTACGCACCGCGCCCGGCTTTTTTTCCCGTCGGATCAATCGACACATCGCCTTCTTTCGAACGAACGATGCGAATGAGCTCTTTTTTCGGTTTCATTTCCCCTGTGACAACACATTTACGCATCGGAATTTTTTTTGGCATATTATTCCACCTCACTAATCTCCTCTTCGTCAACTTGGAACGATGATGAAGAACGAGGGTAAATACCTAATTGTTCCGCTTCCGATTGACTTTTAATATCAATTTTCCAATTTGTTAATTTTGCCGCTAAACGAGCATTTTGACCACGTTTTCCGATCGCAAGCGATAATTGATAATCCGGTACAATGACCGTCGTCGCTTTCTCTTCTTCATTCACGATGACGTCAAGCACTTTAGATGGACTTAACGCATTGGCTACAAATTCGACTGGATCGGCTGACCAGCGAACGATATCGATTTTTTCGCCCTTTAACTCGTTTACAATCGCTTGCACTCGTTGTCCCTTTGGTCCAACACATGCACCAACCGGATCGACTTCTGGGTTATCCGAATGAACGGAAATTTTCGAGCGATCTCCTGCTTCGCGTGCAACAGACTTAATTTCGACCGTACCGTCATAAATCTCCGGCACTTCTAATTCAAACAATCGTTTTAGTAGTCCTGGATGTGTACGCGATACGTAAATTTGTGGTCCTTTTGTCGTTTTCTCCACTTTTGTAATGTACACTTTAATGCGATCATGCGGCTTATATGTTTCATTCGGCATTTGTTCGCTCACCGGAAGCAACGCCTCGATTTTGCCAAGGCTGACGTAAATAAATTTTGAGTCCGTCCGCTGTACAATGCCAGTCATAATATCTTCTTCACGATCAACAAATTCGGCATAAATGACGCCTCGTTCCGCTTCACGGACGCGCTGCGTGACGACTTGTTTCGCTGTTTGGGCAGCGATGCGCCCGAAGTTTTTCGGTGTTACTTCAATTTCAACGACATCGCCTACTTGATAATTCGGATTGATTCGCTTCGCCTCGTCAAGGGAAATTTCTAAGCGTGAATCGTACACTTCATCAACGACTTCTTTGCGAGCAAATACGCGAATCGTTCCCGTTTCTTGATTAAAATCAACGCGAACGTTTTGTGCTTGATTAAAATTGCGCTTATAAGCGGACACGATCGCCGCCTCTATCGCTTCAATTAACACTTCTTTACTAATGCCTTTATCGCGCTCAAGCGCCGTTAAAGCATCTAACAACTCTGTATTCATGAACCGGTCGTCCCCCTCTAATGTGAATTAAGAAAAGATGACAGCTAGCCGTGCACTAGCTACTTTTTCATATGGAATCGTGATTGTTTTTTTCTTTGTTTTCACTTTCACTTCTACCGTCACGGTTTGCCCATCAAACGCGGTCAACAACCCTTCGAACTCTTTTTGACCGTCAATCGGTTCATACGTTTTCACATAAACGTTTTTTCCGACAGCGCGTTCGAAGTCTCTCGTCTTTTTAAGCGGACGCTCCGCCCCCGGTGATGATACTTCTAAAAAATAATTGTGGGGAATAGGGTCGATTTCATCAAGCTTTTCGCTTAACCGCTCACTTACGACACCGCATTGATCGATAT
Source organism: Anoxybacillus sp. CHMUD (assembly GCF_013096965.1). Lineage (NCBI taxonomy): Bacteria > Bacillati > Bacillota > Bacilli > Caryophanales > Anoxybacillaceae > Anoxybacillus > Anoxybacillus sp. CHMUD. The sequence goes on along the minus strand of NZ_SDLG01000002.1, from coordinate 177,857 downwards.
CAACTCCCGTTGGGGAATCGATAAACACACGCAAAAACCAATTTTTACCTTCTTTCACATATTCAATATCGACAAGCTCCAACCCCATATGCGTGACGATCGGGGTGACAAGCTCTTCGACGATGTGTGTAACTTTTTTCATATTGGTCCTCCTAACTGCAAGAAAATCCCTTGCAACAGCAAGGAATCTCGAATCAATACGAAAGAGTGGGTTTCCCCACTCTTTTTGTCCATTATCTTTACCATTTCCACTAGAACTATAACATATTGGCAAAAAAATTGCAACTCATTTAAAAGAGTGATAATTGATTGTGATCCGGCAACGACTGCAAACAGCCTCTGCTTTCAAGATATTCTAAAATCGTTTTCGATACTTTGCCGCGTTGTTGCAAATCTTCTTTCGATAAAAACTCGCCTTCCTCACGAGCACGTACGATGCTATGCGCTACGTTCGTCCCAAGTCCCGGAATGGCATTAAACGGCGGAATAAGCGAATTGCCATCAATAATAAACTCGGTTGCTTGTGAGCGGTACAAATCAATATGTTTAAACGAAAAACCCCGTTCACACATTTCTAGCGCGATTTCAAGTACGGTTAGCAAGTTCTTTTCTTTCGCTGACGCATCAAGCCCTTTCGCTTGAATTTCCTCAATGCGTCGACGAATCGCCGCAGATCCTTGAATCATGACATCTAAATCAAAATCTTCTGCACGTACGGTAAAATACGATGCATAGTAAAGAAGCGGGTGGTGCACTTTAAAGTACGCAATGCGTACCGCCATAAGAACGTAGGCTGCCGCATGCGCTTTCGGGAACATATATTTAATTTTTTTGCATGATTCGATATACCATTCTGGTACGTCATGTTTACGCATTTCTTCTTCAAACTCTGGCGTTAATCCTTTTCCTTTACGGACGGATTCCATAATTTTAAATGCTAATGACGGTTCTAAACCGCGGTAAATTAAATACACCATAATGTCGTCACGACATCCAATCACTTCTGATAGCGTACATGTGCCGTTTTGAATAAGCTCTTGCGCGTTGCCAAGCCAAACGTCCGTCCCGTGCGATAAGCCCGAAATTTGCACAAGCTCGGAAAACGTTTTTGGCTTTGTTTCTTCTAACATTTGACGAACGAAGCGCGTACCGAACTCTGGGATACCGAGCGTTCCTGTGTTACACATAATTTGTTTCGGTGTCACCCCGAGCGATTCTGTGCTACTAAAAATTTTCATCACTTCAGGATCATCTGTTGGAATCGTCTTCGGATCAATTCCACTCAAATCTTGTAACATCCGAATGACTGTCGGATCATCGTGCCCGAGAATATCGAGTTTTAATAAATTGTCGTGAATAGAGTGGAAATCAAAGTGCGTCGTCCGCCATTCTGCTTCTGTATCGTCGGCTGGATATTGAATTGGCGTAAAATCATAAATGTCCATGTAATCTGGAACGACAATAATACCTCCTGGATGTTGCCCTGTCGTTCGTTTCACTCCCGTACATCCAGCAGCTAAACGATCGATTTCTGCCGCACGTACATGAAGATTTTTATCGCTTATATACCCTTTGACAAATCCGTACGCCGTTTTGTCAGCAACTGTACCAATCGTTCCAGCACGATATACGTTATCTTCACCGAATAGCACTTTCGTATAGTTATGCGCTCGCGGTTGATACTCGCCTGAGAAGTTCAAGTCAATATCCGGTACTTTATCACCTTTGAATCCTAAAAACGTCTCGAACGGAATATCGTGCCCATCTTTATTGTACCGCGCGCCACATTTTGGACAGTCTTTATCAGGCAAGTCAAATCCCGAGCCGACCGAACCATCATCGAAAAACTCAGAGTGTTTGCAGTTCGGGCAAACGTAATGCGGCGGAAGCGGGTTCACCTCTGTAATTTCAGTCATCGTCGCAACAAACGATGAGCCAACTGAACCACGTGAACCGACAAGATAGCCGTCATCAAGCGATTTTTTTACGAGTTTATGAGAGATTAAATAAATGACTGCAAAGCCGTGACCAATAATGCTTTTCAACTCTTTTTCTAACCGTTTCTCAACGATGTCCGGAAGCGGGTCCCCATAAATGCTCTTCGCTCGTTCGTAACTCATTCGCCGAATTTCTTCGTCTGCTCCTTCAATTTTTGGGGTGTACAACTCATCTTTAATCGGTTTCACTTCTCCAATGAGATCGGCAATTTTTTTTGTATTCGTAACGACAATTTCTTTTGCTTTTTGTTCACCAAGAAACGAAAATGCTTCTAACATTTCGTTTGTTGTACGGAAGTGAACGTTTGGCAGTTCATGACGATTTAACGGATTGCCACCGGATTGTGAATGAATCAAAATTTTGCGATAAATTTTATCTTCTTGGTTCATGTAATGCACGTTTCCTGTCGCAACAACCGGAATGCCGAGCCGTTCGCCAAGCTGTACAATGTTTGTAATAATTTCTTTTACGGCTTCTTCGTCGCGTACATATTCCATTTCAATAAGCGGAGCGTATACTTCTGGCGGATGCACTTCAAGGAAATCATAAAACGGGGCAATCGCCTCTGCTTCTTCGATCCCTTTTTGCATCATCGCTTCAAATAGTTCCCCTTTATCGCATCCTGATCCGACTAAAATACCCTCACGATGTTGTTGCAAGACGGAACGCGGAATACGGGGAACACGATAAAAATAGTTCACATGTGAAAGCGATACGAGTTTAAATAAATTTTTTAACCCCACTTCATTTTGGACAAGCAACGTGGCATGAAACGGCCGAGATCGTTGAAACGCTCCTTGTTCTTTTGATGCTTCGTTTAATTGATCAATGTAGTGAATTCCTTTTTCATCAAGTTCTTTCAACAAATGAATGAGTAAATACCCTGTCGCTTCTGCGTCATAAATGGCGCGATGGTGCTGGGTTAATTCAATATTGAATTTTTTACAAAGCGTATTTAAACGATGGTTTTTTAGCTCTGGATATAAGTAACGAGCAAGTTCAAGTGTGTCAATCACTGGATTAGTTACTTTGCCACGATTGATTTTCTTAAATCCTGCATTTAAAAAGCCAATATCAAACGTTGCATTATGGGCAACGAGCACGCAGTCATCGATCCAATGATAAAATTTTTCTAATACTTCTTCGACATCTGGTGCATCTTTTACCATATCATCTGTAATTTTCGTTAATTCAATGGTCGTTGCCGAGAGCGGATGATGCGGATTTGCAAATGACTCAAAGCGATCAATAATTTCTCCATTTTTGACTTTGACCGCCGCTAATTCAATAATTGTATCGTATACGGCCGACAGTCCTGTCGTTTCCACGTCAAACACGACAAACGTATCGTCCATGAGCCGTCGATGCGCTTCATTGTAAGCGATCGGTACCCCGTCATCAACAATATTGGCCTCTAGTCCATATAAAATTTTCACACCATATTTTTTTCCCGCACTATACGCTTCAGGAAATGACTGAACAACGGCATGGTCCGTCACAGCAATCGCCTCATGTCCCCATTTTTTCGCTTGTTCAACGAGTTTTGTAATCGAAGCGACCGCATCCATTTGACTCATTTGTGTGTGGACGTGCAATTCCACACGTTTTTCCTCGGCTGTATCTTGTCGCTCGTTCGGCTTTATTTCATTTAGGTCGTTCGCAATGAGCACAAGATCGCGCACAAACGTATCGTTTTGCACGCTACCGCGCACTTTAACCCACATACCTTTTTTTACACGTTGCATTAATTCCGCATCTTCTTTATCGCGTGAAAACATTTTCACAAGAATAGAGTTTGTATAGTCCGTCATTTTTAACGTCAATAACGTACGGCCACTTTTTAGTTCTTTTGCCTCGGCATCAAAGACGTATCCTTGTACGACGACACGACGTTCTTCTTCCACAATTTGATCGAGCGAACGAATATGTTCTTCATCTTTAATTTGATAGCCAATTACAAGCGGGCCGCTTGCTTCGGTTATATTTGTCTCTTCTTGTTTCGGCATCGCTTCCATAAATGCGGCTAACGCTCGTTCTTCATCTTCTTTTTGTTTTTGAGCTAAAAATTGTTCAAACTGTTGCGCATCATGTTTCACGCCCGCTTCTAATTGTAAGTGAGGAAAGCCAAACGATACATACGTCTCAGTAAACAATGGCGCAAATCTTTTTTTTAGTGCAATCGCTTCTGCTTCGTTGCGCGCTTGCACAGTGACTTTCGTTCCTTTTACTGCCGGTTGCTGTTGCGCGAGCAAGGAAAGAAGAGGCGAGTTTTGTTGAATCGTGTCAATAAAAATCGGCCAATACATCGCGACATCTTCAGCAGTAAACGTTTGATCCTCTGCTACAACTGTGCATTGCACATGGGCGATATGGCGAAATTGTTCGATTAATCGTTTACGAAACTCGGCATATACATTCGCTCGTAAAATCGTAGGAAATTGAAAATAAAAATGCCAACATTTCGTTTGTTTATTAACAACAACTTTGTTAATCCGTCCGTGTGCTAAGTCGTTTGCTATACTCGAAGAAGTGAGCTGTAGTTGTTGTAGTAAAATAGAAAATCGCTCTTTTTGTTCTTCTCTCATCGTTGTTCGTTAAACCTCCCTTTTTTTGTACGTTGGTTGGGAGTGATAGACGACAGAAAGAGGGGGATCCCCCTCTCTGCCTTTTACAAATATCGGCGCAAAGTCTCCACTAATTGCGACACATGTACTTCTTCTGTTTCACCTGTTTTGCGAACTTTTACTTCGACAATTCCTTCACTTGCACGTTTTCCGACTGTTACACGCACAGGTAAGCCGATTAAATCGCTGTCAGCGAATTTCACACCCGGACGCTCGGCACGATCGTCATACAACACTTCAAATCCTTCTTGTTGCAAACGTACGTACCATTCATCAGCAAGTTCTCGTTGCTCGTCCACTTTCGGATTGACAGAAATGAGGTGGACGTGGAACGGAGCAACAGATGTCGGCCAAATAAGTCCATGCTCATCATTATATTGTTCAGCAATCGCTGCAAGCGTGCGAGAGACACCAATACCATAGCAACCCATAATCATCGGTTGCGTACGTCCATTTTCATCTAAGTATGTTGCATTCATCGCTTCACTGTAACGCGTGCCGAGTTTAAATACATGCCCTACTTCAATTCCGCGCGCAAAGCGAATCGTTCCTTTTCCATCTGGTGATGGATCTCCTTCTTGAATGAAACGAACATCCGCGTATTGCGCAACAAAATCACGATCCGGATTGACCCCTTTATAATGATAGTGTGCTTCATTGGCCCCACATACACCGTTGACAATCGCTTTTACCGCGTGGTCCGCCAAAACGAGCACATCGTTTCGGACACCGATTGGGCCAAGTGAACCGATTTCGCAATTCATCACTTGTTTCGTTTCTTCTGGTGTCGCCAACTCCACCACTGTTGCTTCTAATATATTTTTTACTTTTACGTCATTGACTTCATGATCGCCGCGCACAAGAACGAGCACATAGCGATCATCTACTTTAAATAATAGCGACTTAATGCATTTTTCTTTTGGCACTTGAAGGAATTGACTTACTTCTTCAATTGTACGTTGTTCTGGTGTATGCACTTTTTCAAGCGACGCATGCGGTTCATCGCTCCGCTCATATGTCGTAATGACAGGAGCCATTTCAATGTTCGCAGCATAGTCAGACGAGTCTGAATATGCAATTGTATCTTCACCGACATCGGATAAAACCATAAATTCATGCGTATCTTTTCCGCCCATCGCCCCAGAATCGGCAATGACAGCGCGGAAATTTAATCCGCAACGACGGAACACATTGGCATAAGCTTCGTACATTTTATTGTATACTTCGTCTAAACTTTCGTGTGAAGCGTGAAATGAATATGCATCTTTCATAATAAACTCACGACCACGAAGCAAACCGAAACGTGGACGCTTTTCGTCACGAAACTTTGTTTGAATTTGATAAAGCGTAAGCGGCAAACGTTTATACGATTTCACTTCATCACGCACAAGTGCCGTAATGACTTCTTCATGAGTTGCACCGAGCGCAAAGTCACGCTCGTGGCGATCTTTTAAACGCATTAATTCAGGTCCGTATGAATACCAGCGACCTGACTCTTGCCACAACTCTGCTTGTTGAAGCGCTGGCATTAGTAGCTCTACCGCGCCTGCTCGCTCCATTTCTTCACGAATGATCGCCTCGATTTTTTGTAATACACGCTTACCAAGCGGTAAAAAGCTATATACTCCGCTCGCGTTTTGACGAATAAAACCGGCACGGAGGAGAAGTTGATGACTTTTAATTTCCGCATCTGCCGGTACTTCACGTAATGTAGGAATAAACGACATACTTTGTTTCATCTTTTTTTAGCACCTCTTACTTCATTGATTTATAGGAAAAATTTTTGAATATCGTTCCATGTAACAACAAGCATAAGCAACATGAGAAGAGCAAAACCGATAAAATGTACAATACCCTCTTTTTGGCGATCAATTGGTTTTCCACGTAACGCCTCAATTGCAAAAAACGTTAATCGTCCGCCATCGAGCGCCGGAAGTGGAAGCAAGTTAATAATTCCTAAGTTGATGCTTAAAATCGCTCCCCATTTCATTAAGTAATACACGCCAGATTGGGCGACTTTGTGAGTCGAAACCGCAATACCAACGGGTCCAGATAACATATCAAATGAAAATTTCCCCGTCAATAAATGACCTAGCCCAACGATAATTTCTTTTGTCCAATAGTACGTTTCTAACGCTCCTTGTTTGATCGCACCTGCAATCGATTTTTCCATTGGCCCATACACACCGATTAGCCCAATCGTCTCACCTTCGATCGTTTTCTTTTCAGGTGTAACGATGAGATCAATTATTTGGCCGTTGCGATTTACTTGAAACTGGAGCGGTTTTTCTGGGCTTTTCCGAATCATTGTCACCACATCCGTCCATGAAGACATCGACTGGCTATCAATCGAAATAACGATATCCCCTTGCTTTAATCCGGCTTTAAGCGCAGCCCCATCTTCCGTCAATTCACCAATGATCGGTTTATCGACAGGATAACCTTGTAATAGTCCAATAACAATGAAGATGACAAGCGCTAGCACGAAATTCATAAGCGGACCAGCGAAAATGGCCATCGCTCGCTGCCCGAGCGTTTTTGAACCAAACTGACGATGATACGGTGCAATTTGCACTTCTTCCCGATCAATAACGATGTAAGCTGGATCGCTTAATTCAAAGCGTTGTAAGTGATCATCATCACCTTCATAGCCTTCAATATATAGCTCATGTTCAAAGTCAGCGCGCTCCACTTCAATGATTTTGGCATCTCGATATTCGTCTTTATGATTGACGATTACTTTTTTCACTTTGCCTTCCGAGTCAAACAATAATCCGACAACTTGACCGCGCTTAACATCAATCATTTCAGGGTCTTCGCCAGCCATGCGCACAAAACCGCCGAGTGGAAGTAAACGAATGGTGTACGTCGTTTCCCCTTTTTTCATCGAAAACACTTTTGGACCAAATCCGATCGCAAACTCACGGCATAAAATGCCTGCCCGCTTAGCAAAAATGAAATGTCCTAATTCATGAAAAAATACAAGCGCACCAAAAATAACAATAAAAGAAATAACCGTTTCCAAAGTTTCAACCACCTTTTACATGTATAGTGATTTTACATATTGTCGCGTTTCGCGATCAACTGTACGAATCGTTTCCAAATCCGGATGAGCGATCGGTACGTGCCAATTCATTGCTTGTTCAATGTATTGTTCAATCGCTAAAAACGATATTCGTCCAGTTAAAAAGGCCGACACCGCTTCTTCGTTGGCCGCATTTAATACGGTCGGCATCGTTCCGCCGATTTTTCCTGCTTCATAAGCAAATTGTAAACAACGGAATCGGTCCATGTCCACTTTTTGAAAGTGCAACGTGGCTACTTGTGCTAAGTTTAGCCGTTCAATATGTAGCGGAAAACGGTCAGGGTATGTTAATGCATATTGAATCGGTACGCGCATATCTGGCGTTCCTAGTTGAGCGATGACACTTCCGTCGTGAAATTGCACCATCGAATGAATAATGCTTTCTTTATGTAACAGCACGTCAATTTGTTCATACGGTAAGTGGAACAACCAGTGTGCTTCGATCACTTCGAGTCCTTTGTTCATCATCGTTGCAGAATCAATTGTAATTTTCGCTCCCATCGACCAATTCGGATGTTTTAACGCCTCTTCCACCGTAACATGCTGTAGTTGTTCGCGCGTCCGATCGCGAAAACTCCCACCAGATGCCGTCAAAATAATATATTCGATATTTTTTTGTTGTTCCCCTTGCAAACATTGAAAAATAGCTGAATGTTCACTATCGACAGGCAAAATGGTTACGCCATAATCGGCAGCATGTTTCATAACAAGATGACCTGCGGTAACTAACGTTTCTTTATTCGCTAACGCAATCGTTTTTTTCGCCTCAATCGCCTTTAACGTAGGAACTAACCCAACGCTCCCAACAACTGCGTTGACAACAATATCCGCTTCTTGAACTGTTGCTACTTCAATGAGCCCATCTTCACCGAAAACGATGCGTACTCGTCCCTTATATTCGCTTTGTAACCGTTCAGCATCTTCCTTTTGCGCGACGCATACAACATTTGGTGAAAATTGCTCAATAATACGTCGAGCCTGCTCAATGTTTCGTCCGGCTGAAAAAGCAACGAGACGAAACGCATTAGAATGAGCGCGAATGACATCTAACGTTTGCATGCCGATCGAGCCAGTCGCTCCTAATAAACTAATTGCTCGCAAACTATTCACTCCTTTTTAAGCCACAAGGTAAAACAAATGTAAAATAGGCAAAATAAATAACAAACTATCGAAGCGATCTAAAATGCCGCCATGTCCAGGCAAAATCGCTCCTGAATCTTTTACTCCGTAATGACGTTTAAAAGCGGATTCTACTAAATCTCCAAGCTGGCCGAAAACGGATAAAATGACTGTCGCAATGAGCAACATGAGAAAAGACGGGGAAAACGGCGATAGCCACTCATAAATACTCACAACAACAAGAGCACATACAATGCCACCAATCGCTCCTTCAACGGTTTTATTTGGGCTAATATGCTCCCATAACTTTCGTTTTCCGAATGCACGACCAATAAAGTATGCACCACTATCTGTTGCCCAAATTAAAAAGAGCGCATAAAAAATGTACGATAATCCGGCTTCACGCACTTGAACAAAAGAGTAAAAACCGACACCTACGTATAGTAAAGCGGCAACCATAAACGCTGCATCATCAAACGTAAACGCATTTTTCGATATGACCGTATAAATGAGCAACAAAAAGAGACTGATGATAAGGATCCATATATTTATCATATGTTCATGTGGATATAAAAAGAGCCATAATGAAAGAAAACTAACAACGCTAGGAAATGAAAACACGGACATGCGCTTCATACGAATGAGTTCAAATAAACCAACTGTAGCTAGTACATACGTTAAAACGAAAAATGGCCATCCGCCATATATGACGATTGGTAAAAAGATTGAAGCTGCAATAATTGCTGTTATAATTCTTTGTTTCATATGAAATTACACGCCTCCAAATCGACGGCTTCGTTGTTGAAATTCATGTACCGCCTGTAAAAAATGTTGTTCGGTGAAATCTGGCCACAATATATCCGTAAACCAAAATTCTGTATAAGCTAGTTGCCAAAGCATAAAATTACTTAAACGAATCTCACCGCTTGTGCGAATAAGTAAATCTGGATCTGGTAAATCGTTTGTCATCAAATATGAATGAAATAGTTGTTCATTCACATCGCTTGCTTGAATCGCTCCGTTTTGCACATCGTCAACGAGCTTTTGAACGGCATGCACGATTTCTGCACGACTTCCGTAGTTTAACGCAAAGTTTAAAATTAAGCCGGTATTTTGTTTCGTCTCTTCAATCGCCTTATTAACCGCACGCAGCGTATGTGAAGGTAATTGCTCTTTATGTCCCATGACGCGTACTTGCACGTTTTCCTCAATTAACTCTGGCAAAAATGTGTTCAAAAATTGCTCAGGTAACTGCATTAAATAATCAACTTCTGTTTTCGGTCGTTTCCAATTTTCTGTTGAAAATGCGTATAACGTTAACACTTTCACGCCGAGTTCATTCGCAAAGCGCGTAATTTTCCGAACCGTTTGCATCCCTTCATAATGCCCAGCCATGCGTGGCAATGCACGTTTTTTCGCCCATCGTCCGTTTCCATCCATAATGATTGCCACATGCGCAGGGATCGGACCTTGTAAAATCGTTTCTTTTTCATGCCCTTCTTCTTTGTTTTTCCATCTTTTCATCTTTTCAAACATTAGCGCGTATCCTCCAGCTTTGATCCAACATGATTAGGCTGTGCGCCCTATTTCGTAATTATAGCAAAAAACCCTCTATAAACATAGAGGGACTTATACTTCCATGACTTCTTTCTCTTTTTCTTTCGTAATCGCATCAATTTTTGCGATATGATCATCCGTCAATTTTTGGATATCCTCTGTATAACCACGCAACTCATCTTCTGTAATTTCGCCATTTTTTTCGAGTTTTTTCAACTCGTCGTTTGCATCGCGACGAATGTTGCGCACAGCAACTTTCGCTTCTTCAGCATATTTTTTTACAAGTTTAACAAGCTCGCGACGACGCTCTTCCGTTAGTGGCGGAATAGAGATGCGAATAACTGAACCGTCGTTTGAAGGTGTTAAACCTAAATCGGATGCTAAAATCGCTTTTTCAATTTCTTTCAATACGGATTTGTCATACGGCTGAATGACAAGAAGACGCGCTTCTGGCACTTGAATGCCTGCTAATTGAATGATTGGTGTTGGCATGCCGTAGTAATCTACTGTAATCTTTTCTAACAACGCAGGATTGGCACGACCTGCACGAATGGTTGCGAGCTCACGCGAAAAGGCTTGAACAGCTTTATCCATTTTTTCTTTTGCGTTCGTTAATACTTGCATCTTATTTCCCCCTTACAATTGTTCCAATATTTTCGCCTAATACAGCACGTTTAATATTTCCTTCTTCCATAATCGAGAAAACGATAAGCGGAATATCGTTATCCATACATAACGATGAGGCGGTCGAATCCATGACGCCCAATCCTTGTTTAATGACGTCTAAATAAGATAGCTCGTCATATTTGACTGCATTTTTATCTACTTTCGGATCGGCACTATATACGCCATCTACGTTGTTTTTCGCCATTAAAATGACGTCTGCTTCGATTTCGGCAGCACGAAGCGCAGCTGTCGTATCTGTTGAAAAGTACGGATTTCCTGTTCCTGCCGCAAAAATGACGACGCGTTTTTTCTCTAAGTGACGAATCGCCCGTCGACGAATGTACGGTTCTGCCACTTGGCGCATTTCAATCGACGTTTGTACGCGCGTTTGTACCCCAAGTTGCTCGAGGCTGTCTTGCAAAGCGAGCGAATTCATCACTGTTGCTAACATACCCATATAATCAGCTGTGGCGCGATCCATGCCCATTTCACTGCCGATTTTTCCACGCCAAATGTTCCCGCCACCAACAACGACCGCTACTTCAACTCCAAGTTCCGCTACTTCTTTTACTTGTTGAGCAATCGATTTAATGACAGACGGATTAATGCCAAATCCTTGGTCACCAGCTAACGCTTCACCGCTTAATTTTAAAACGACACGTTTATACTTTGGACTTTTCATTGTAAACCTCCATACCGTTCTTTAAAAATAGGGAACACGTATGTGTTCCCTATTTGTCTTCATTACTTACGAACTTGGCTCATAACTTCTTCAGCGAAGTTATCTTGACGTTTTTCAATGCCTTCGCCTACTTCGTAACGGATGAAGCTTTTTACAGTTGCACCATTAGATTCTACAAATTGACGCACTTTCACATCAGGATTTTTTACGAAGCTTTGCTCAAGTAAGCAAATGTCTTCGAAAAATTTACCTAAACGGCCTTCAACCATTTTTTCAACGATGTTTTCTGGTTTTCCTTCATTTAATGCTTGTTGTTTTAATACTTCGCGCTCACGAGCGATTTCGTCTGCAGATACTTCATCGCGAGAAACGTATTTTGGATTAATAGCAGCAATGTGCATCGCTACATCTTTTGCAATGTCGCTATTTGTTGTGCCTTCTAGTACTGTTAATACAGCAATGCGACCACCCATGTGCAAATAGGCACCGAACGCTGCGTTGTCGCCTTTTTCTACAACAGCAAAGCGACGCAACGTAATTTTTTCACCGATTTTAGCAATCGCCGCGTTGATGTGCTCTTCTACTGTTGCACCGTTGTCCATTTTTTGTTGTAACGCTTCTTCTACTGTTGCAGGTTTATGTTTTAATAAATGATCCGCCAATTCTTTTACTAATGTTTTAAATCCTTCGTTTTTCGCAACGAAGTCTGTTTCAGAGTTTACTTCTAAAATGACAGCTGCATTCCCATCAACTTCGATTAATGTTGTTCCTTCAGCTGCAATGCGATCTGCCTTTTTCGCTGCCTTCGCCATTCCTTTTTCACGAAGCCAGTCGATCGCTTTTTCCATATCGCCGTTTGTTTCTGTTAACGCTTTTTTGCAGTCCATCATTCCTGCGCCAGTTTTTTCGCGCAATTCTTTTACCATTTGAGCAGTAATTGCCATGTTAAACATCCTCCTTTTTATGTGCCTCGTATGTATACAAACCGAAACGGTTCGCAGGCTTAGTATGCCCAACCTTCTTAAAAAAAGGTGATAAAAGGCTCCCCCCTCTTATCACCTTTCGCATGCTTACTCAGCTGTGACAACAGCTTCTTCGCCTTGCTTTGCTTCTAAAATCGCATCAGCAATTTTAGAAGTAAGAAGTTTCACAGCACGAATCGCATCGTCGTTTGCAGGAATGACGTAGTCGATTTCGTCTGGATCACAGTTTGTATCCACGATTCCGATGATCGGAATGTTTAATTTACGAGCTTCCGCAACGGCAATGCGCTCTTTGCGTGGATCGATGACAAACAATGCATCTGGCAATTCTTTCATTTCTTTAATACCGCCTAAAAACTTCTCAAGACGCTCTAACTCTTTCTTTAGTTTTACCACTTCTTTTTTAGGCAATACATCGAATGTGCCATCTTCAGCCATTCTTTCGATTTCTTTTAAGCGTTTAATACGCTTTTGAATTGTTGCAAAGTTTGTTAACGTTCCACCTAACCAACGTTGGTTCACGTAAAACATGCCAGAACGTTCTGCTTCTTCTTTCACAGAATCTTGCGCTTGTTTTTTCGTACCAACGAATAAAATTTTGCCGCCGTTTGCCGCAAGTTCTTTGACGAAGTTATACGCTTCTTCTACTTTTTTCACTGTTTTTTGCAAGTCAATGATATAAATACCATTGCGCTCAGTGAAAATATACTTTTTCATTTTTGGGTTCCAACGACGTGTTTGATGCCCGAAGTGAACCCCTGCTTCAAGCAATTGCTTCATTGAAATAACAGACATTTTCCATCCTCCTACACGGTTTTTTTCCTCCGCTCATGTCATTTTTAAGCAAGACTGCGATGCAGCACCGTTGCTTAAATCGATGAGCGTGTGTATTCACACCAAGTAGAACTATATCATAATTAAAAAACACATTCAACTACTTTTGGTGAAATTTAAGCAAAAGCTCCATTTCTGTCTTGCCGCGTTTCAGTATTTTTGCGATTTCATCGATCGTTTTTCCTTGTTGTTGCAGTTTTAATGCTTCCGAAACGAGCGAGTCGAGCGATTGCTCTCCCTTTGGTGTAGTTGTTGATAACTCGATGCGGTCAACAACGTCGTCAATCGGAAGCGACGGTTGTTCTTCTCGAAGCGAAGGCGGAGTTTCTCTTTTCTTTTGACGAACAGCCGATGATGTGATTTGTTTAACAAAGCGCTCATTTTCCTCTTTAAATTGCATTAAATACGTTGTCATCATCGTTTCCATCTCACGAATAAGCTCCGCTTGCTCTCTTTCCGTCTCTTTAATTTTTACCCATTTTAAAGACAAAAGAATAATAAGAAAGAGCGAAATACCGTGCAAAACGAAGCTAGCAAACCATAAAAACGTCGTCATATCATCCCTCTTATCCGATAAAATCAATATGCGTTCCTTTGTAAGGATGTTTGCTTTTTTCTTTTTGCTCAGATTGTTTTTTCCATTTAGCACGCTCGCTTTGTTCAGCTTTCGTCACTTGTTGCCGAATGCGCTCGTCTTGTTTTTTCATTTCTGCTGCAAGCTGTTGTTGAGCAAGCTGTCCGTACTGTTGCATATGTTCTTGCCACTTCCCGAGCTCATGCGCTTTCGGTAACGCTATTTGTAACTCGATTAACTTTAAACTCATCGGTTTCACTTCCTTCATAAAGATTGATGAAGGACTGTCATACTGCTTGCTCAATCAGTTTGCGCATTTTAAACAACGCTTTTGCATGAATTTGGGAAATTCGTGACGTCGACAGTCCCATAATATGCCCGATTTCTGTGAACGTCAGTTCCTCTTTGTAAAACAAACTAATCACTAACTGTTCTTTTTCATTCAATTGTTGGATGACTTGGGCCAATTGGGCAATTTGTTCTTCCCGTAACATATGTTCTTCGGGTGACGGTGAGTGATCGTCGCGTATCGTAAACGACGGTTGATCATCATCATCGTCAAACGGCCGTTCATCAAGCGATAAAACATTCGCGAAAAACTGTTCATTCATGACCGCATACACTTCATCTTCTGATATATTTAACGCATCCGCCACTTCTTTGGCGCTCACGTCACGCATATGCATTTGTTGCAACCGCTCGATCGTCGCTTCGATTTTTTTTGCTTTTTCTCGTACGCTGCGCGGAAGCCAATCTTCTTTGCGCAATCCATCTAAAATGGCACCACGAATACGAAATGAAGCATACGTGTCAAACTTCAAATCACGTGAAGGATCAAATTTTTCTAACGCATCGTACAAGCCGAGTAACGCTAAGCTTTTCAAGTCTTCTTTTTTTACGCTTTTTGGAAGGGATGAAGCGATGCGTTGGACGTGGTAATCGACAAGTGGCATGTACTTCTCAATAAGTTGATCACCCGCTTCACGATCGCGAGTATCTATCCACTTTTGCCAGCACAATATGTCATCCCCCCTAAGCTACGCTTTTGCATTTATTTTTCTTCGTGATTTAACAGTTGACGAATATACTCGGCTACTTTTTGTTGTTCTTCTTCGCTTAAGCTTTCCATCATCTGTTCAACTTCTATGTCGTTCGTTTGTGTAAACGAAGCATTCGGTGTTGATTCATCTCGTTGGATAAATGCGACCATCCAACGAATCATAAATGCAAAAACAAAGAACACGATAAATGTGATGAAAGCTCGAATGGTAGAAGTCCATATACTATTTTGTAGCAATGAAGAGAAAAAGGCGATCATACAGCCGAATAAAGCAAAGCTAACGTTAAATTTCCATGTACCAGCCATTACATTTCCCGTACCCCTTGATTTACTGTTCGAATGAGCAACATGCCTGTTTTTGGATGAAATTCAATCGTTCGTCCGCTATTTCCCCCGACATCTTCGGCGACAATCGGAATGCGAAAGCGCTGAAGCTGCTCACGAACAGCTTCAACGTTGCGTGGCCCGATACGCATCATATCCGTCGTCCCTGTACGAAATTGGAACATTTGTGCACCACCAGCCATTTTTGCTTTCAAATGACCGTTTCTTCCTCCTGCCCCAATCACGCGCCGAACCAATTCTTCTACTGCGGTATCGGCATATTTCGCTACATTCATTGTTTCGGATTTTGCTAACGATGAATCTGGCAACATCACGTGCGCCATGCCAGCCACTTCTTTCACTAAATCATATACAACAACACCGACGCACGAGCCGAGTCCGCATGTGCGAATGACATGCGGTGCCTTTACAACGTTCATATCAGCAATGCCGACTTTTACAACTTGAACAACTTCATTCATCACGGTCCACACCTAAAGCGCGAAAGATGATATGAAATGATTCAGGGTCGGGAAGCAAGAAAAAGTGGCCATTTACTCGATCATTCGGCTGATGCTCCTCATGAATTGCCGTATCAACGACGATGACATGGTCACCGACACGTGACATTTCTATTAATCCATAGCTTAAAATTGCGCCGATCATATCGATGCTGAGTGCCGGAACAGATGGATATAAATTTAAACGCGTAAAGTCTGATAAAGATGATAAATACGAGCCTGCTAAAATGTTACCCAGCTCTTGCAATGCGGACAACGATAATTCCGAACAATCTTGTTCTAATTTAAATTGTTCGTCACCAATCATTTGTTGAATAAATCGTTCCGCTTGCTCGATCGATAATACAAAAAACATATTGCCAGGCGCATCCCCTTCAATGCGCAAAAAAACAGCAGCAACGACATTGTCAGCTCCTCCGACAATGTCCATCATTTCATCAAATGAAATGATGCGCACATCCGGAATCGTCATTTCAATTCTTTTATTTAACAGCTTTGATAACGCTGTTGCTGCGTGACCCGCACCAATATTTCCAATCTCTTTTAGTATGTCCATATGGACGGCATCCATCCGTTCAAAATATGACATGGACGATTTATCCTTTCTCTGTTTTTAGTACTTTTTCTAAGTTTAATAAAATGAAAAGTCTTTTTTCAATTTTTACAACACCGTTAATATAATCTGCGGTTGTTGCATCAACCACTTCTGGTGGCGGTTCGATCGCTTCTGTCGAAATATCAACGACGTCGTTCGCAGCATCAACAATTAAGCCGACTTCAATGTCATCAAGCGCCACAATAATGACGCGCGTATGATCGGAAAATTGCGCTTCTTCTAACCCGAAACGCATGCGTAAATCAATAATTGGTGTAACGACCCCACGTAAATTGATGACACCTTTCACATATTTCGGCACGCGAGGAACGCGTGTAATATGTTGAATTTTTTCGATGGAGCGCACTTGTTGCACTGGAATCGCATATTCTTCGTCTTTTAATTGAAACACAATTACTTTCAGCTCAGCCACATCAAATTCCCCCTCTCGCTTGTCCCTACTTAATTAGCGCGTTGCAATCAACAATGAGCGCCACTTGTCCATCTCCTAAAATGGTCGCGCCAGAAATGGCAAACACAGATGTTAAGTAGTTGCCAAGCGATTTTAACACCACTTCTTGTTGACCGATAAACGAGTCAACGACAAGTCCAGCCATTTTTTCACCTTTCCGCACAATAACAACGGACAAGAAATCATCGTCTTCCTTCACAACAGGTACTTCAAAAATATCTTTCAAAAATAAAAGCGGAACAACTTTTCCACGGAAATCAATGACTTTTTGGTTATGGGCATGTAAAATGTCTTCTTTTTTCACGATGGCCGTCTCGATGATCGATGACAACGGAATCGCATATTTTTCATGTTGAATTTCAACGAGCATAACAGAAATAATGGATAGTGTAAGCGGTAGTTGAATCGAAAAGATCGAGCCGACTCCTTCCTCTGAATCAATCGACACGGATCCACCTAGCGACTCAATTGTACTTTTTACAACGTCTAATCCGACACCACGGCCTGAAATATCGG
Source organism: Anoxybacillus sp. CHMUD (assembly GCF_013096965.1). Taxonomy (NCBI): domain Bacteria; kingdom Bacillati; phylum Bacillota; class Bacilli; order Caryophanales; family Anoxybacillaceae; genus Anoxybacillus; species Anoxybacillus sp. CHMUD. Next base: position 160,247 of record NZ_SDLG01000002.1, on the reverse strand, counting down.
ATACTTTATCCGCTGTAGAAAAACCTGAAGCAAAAATAAGCTCATATACTTGTTTATCCGTTAAGTTCGCCGCATTTTGTTCAGAAATAATGCCTTTACTAATGGCTTTTTTCAGCACTTTTTCGCGACTAATGCCTGCACCGTCGTCTTCAATTTCAATAAATACATGATTGCCACTATGATATGCTTTTAATTTGACTGTTCCCTCTTCCGGTTTTCCTTTTGCGCGACGTACATCTGGCGTTTCTATGCCGTGATCGATGGCGTTGCGCAATAAATGAACGAGCGGATCGCCAATTTCATCAATGACTGTTCGATCGAGTTCTGTTTCAGCACCGATAATTTCAAGATTAATTTTCTTTCCTAAATCGCGAGCTAATTGACGAACCATGCGCGGAAAGCGGTTAAATACCGTTTCAACGGGCACCATGCGCATATTTAAAATAATGTTTTGTAAATCTCCTGAAATGCGCGACATCCGTTCAACCGTTTCGTGTAATTCTGGATTGTTTAGTTCACGTGAAATTTGTTCTAAACGGCCACGGTCAATGACAAGTTCCTCAAACAAGTTCATGAGTACGTCGAGTCGCTCGATGTTGACGCGAATCGTTTTGCTGCTCACTTGTTTGCCAGTCGTTTTTTCTTCTTGATTTTCTTGTTTTTTGTCAACAACTTGTTCTACTTTTTGTTCTACTTTTTGTTCAAGCGATTCATCCTGTGCAACAGATCGACGTAGATCAACGGACCGAACGTTCACTTCTTCTACTTCAGACACTTTCATAATGCGCTTTTGTAATTCATCTTGTGACACTTTTGTCACGACGGTCACGACAAATTGATCGTCGAACTGTTCGGCCTCTAACATTTCAACGGTCGGAACAGATTTAATCACTTCTCCAATTTGTTCAATCACTTCAAAAATCATAAATACACGAGCAGCTTTTAATAGACAGTCAGAACGTAGTTTGATCGTGACTTCATAGCTGTGGAATCCTTGTTCAGCGGACTGCTTTAAAATCGTGTATTCAAACTCGTCGTATGTTTGTTCATATGTTGAACTGCTTTTTTGAGGAACTACAACAACATCCCCTTTTTCAATTTGCTTTAGCTGCGCAACAACTTCGGTGACGTCACGCTTTCCATCTCCACCTTCTGAAATAGAGACAACCATCGCCTCTAAATCATCGACAGCGCGAAAAATGACATCAAGTAGCTCAGGTGTGACCGAAATTTTCCCATTGCGAATGGCATCGAGTACATTTTCCATTTGATGCGTTAAATTTGCTAAGTCCTCAAATCCCATCGTTGCTGACATTCCTTTTAACGTATGGGCAGAGCGGAAAATTTCATTGACGATCGCCACATCGTCTGGATTTTTTTCAAGTTCTAGCAGTTGCTCGTTAATCGTTTGTAAATGCTCTTTACTTTCATCAATAAACACTTCGAGGTATTGACTCATGTCCATTGTTCCTATCCCCCTCAAACTTGTACGTGTCTCATTACCGCTTCAGCAATATCGTCAACGTGAACGATTTCATCAACAACGTTTGCAGCAATGGCTGACTTAGGCATACCAAACACAACGGAAGATTCAGCAGATTCTGCAACGACAAACGTGTTGCCAGATGCCTTTAACTGTTTTAATCCTGCTGTACCGTCTGATCCCATGCCTGTCATAATGACAGCTACTTTTTCGTAATCTGTTAAAGCGCTTAACGATTCAAACATCACGTCAACAGAAGGTCGATGCCCATTGCGCGGCGCTGCTTCATCTAAATGAATGGCTAACGATGTGCCTACGCGTTTCACATATAAATGATTCCCACCTGGGGCGATATATGCTGTCCCTTTTTGAATCACTTCTCCATCTTCTGCTTCTTTGACACGAATGTTGCACAACGAATCAAGTCTTGTCGCTAACGATTTTGTAAACCCTTTCGGCATATGTTGGACGATTAAAATCGGCGCGTCAATGGTCGCTGGAAATTTCGTTAATACGTGTTGAAGCGCGCGTGGTCCTCCTGTTGATGTGCCGATGGCGATAATTTTTTTCTTTCCGATTGCGTTGTTCCGTTCGCTTACTCCTATTTTACTATATTGCTTTTGTGGCAACATAGACATTTTTTGCTTTATTTTCACTGTTCGCAAATTCGCTTCGCTTGCTAAGAACACTTTTTCGATCATCTTATCTTTAATTTTATATAAATCTAGTGAGATGGCTCCTGAAGGCTTCGCAATAAAGTCAACCGCCCCGTATTGCAACGCTAAAATTGTATTTTCCGCTCCTTCTGTCGTCGTACTTGAAATCATGACGACAGGAAGTGGCTTTTTTTGCATAATATGCTTTAACGTCTCAAGCCCGTTCATGACAGGCATCTCAACATCTAACGTCACGACATCCGGATTGAGTTGCTCAATTTTTTGCAACGCTTCTTGTCCGTCACGCGCTGTACCTACGACGTGCAAACGCGGATGTTCTGACAAAAAATCGCTAATTAATTTTCGCATAAAAGCAGAGTCATCAACGACGAGCACTTTCACCTTATTCACAGCGATGATAACCTACCTTTCCAAAAAGTATTGGCGAAGCTTTGCAAAAAAGTGAAACGGACGTTTCGTTTGCTCCTCGTGTTCCCCGTTCGCTAAGTAGCGATCAGTCATTCGCATAAGCGCCTTGCTTGCTTTTGCACTCGGATCAAATAAAAGGAAAGGCGTTTGACGAATGACAGCGTTACTTACCGTTCGGTCTTCAGGTACATATCCTAATGCGTGTAATTCTTTTCCTAAAAAACGTTTTGCCACTTGTTTTAAACGCTGGAGTGTCTCTACTCCTTCTTTATCCGAACGTGCACGATTGACTAACACATAAATCGGGAGTTGCGGATCTGCTAAGTGAATGTATTTCATCGTTGCATATGCATCTGTCAAAGCGGTCGGTTCCGGAGTTGTTACGATAAAAATATCATCAACCGCTTTGAGCAGCTGCAGACGATCTTCGGACATCCCTGCTCCCATATCGAAAATAAGATAATCGTATTGCTCGGAAACGAGTTGCAATTGTTCAATAAAATACTCGACTTTTTGTTCGTCCATATGAAAAATTTCTGTGAACCCTGTTCCGCCAGCAATAAACGATAACTGTTCAGGTCCTGTCTTTATAGTATCATGAATGGTAACGTTTGGACGAAAAATATCGATCATTGTATAAGATGACGATTGTCCAAGTAAAATATCGATATTCCCCATACCAATATCCATATCAAACAGCAATACATGTTTTTCGCGTTGGCGTAACGCCAATGAAAAGTTTAACGAAACGTTCGATTTTCCAACTCCGCCTTTGCCGCTTAATACAGCAATCGTTTTCGTTTCTGTTCCGTGCTGCATTTTTTTCACGCGTAAACGTAAGCTTTCCGCTTGATCTCTCATCATCGTAGCTCGACCCCGGTAACCATATTTGCAACAAGCTGTGGAGTGGCTTCAACAATATCATCGGGCACGTTTTGTCCGTGCGTCATGTACGCTGCGCCGATACGGCATTGAATCATCATATTTAACATCGCACCATGTCGGCTTGTTTCATCTACTTTCGTAAAAATAAATTTATGAATCGGAATGAGTGAAAACTGTGTATAAATGTCTTTCATATCTCTCCATTTTGCTGTGAGTGATAACACAAGAAACGTTTCCATTTCCTCATTAAAGTCGATCATTTCTTTTAAATCATTTACATATTGAGCGTTGCGAAAATTTCGTCCTGCCGTATCAATAAATACAATGTCATACGATGCTAGCTTCTCTTTCGCTTTACGAAAATCGTCGAGATTGTAACATACTTCAAGAGGAACGTTTAAAATTTTTGCGTATGTTTTCAACTGATCAATGGCGGCAATGCGATACGTATCTGTCGTAATAAATGCAACTTTTTTCCGATGTTTAATGACGCAATCAGCGGCCATTTTCGCAAGCGTCGTCGTTTTGCCAACCCCCGTTGGTCCAACAACGTTAATAAATTTTTTTTGAAACGAAATTCCCCCAAACGAAAGCGAAGATAATGCACGAACGATTTCTTCATGAAGCCATTGCTTCACCTCGTCATATGTGGCATTTTTTTCCGACGTATACCAACGCTGCAACAACGTGGACATAAGCATCGCTCGCACATCGTCGCTTATTTCTTGGTCGATTAAATGCGCATCGATTGCTTTTAATGGAGTAGGATAATGCTCAACTCCTCCTCCTTGCGATAATTGACGAATCGTTGCTTTTAATTCATGGATTTCCTTTAATAACTGTTCATCACGCATCGATTCTGTGCGCTCTTTTCGTTTTTCTTTTATTTTTTGAACGGGCGGAGTGGCTGGTTTTGGATCAACAGCAGCAATCACTTCAATATTTTTTCTGGAAAATAACCCAAGAAAACCTTTTTTTTGCACAACTTTCGAATTTAAAATGACGGCGTCGTTGCCAAGTTCCGCTCGAATCATTTTCATCGCTTCTGGCATAGACGAAGCGACAAACTTTTTTACTTTCATTCCACATTCACCACCCCAACACTTTGAACTTCCACATTTGCTTCAAGTTCATTATACGACAATACTGGAACGTGACGGAAATATCGTTCAGTCAATTGTCTCACATACATGCGCACAGCCGGTGAACAAAGTAAAATTGGCGTTTGATCTTGAAACGGAAATTGTTCAATTTGCATCGCAATCGCTTCAACGATCGCTTGCGAGACGACCGGATCAAGCGCTAAATAATTGCCATGTTCCGTTTGTTGCACACCTTCGGCAATCATTTTCTCTACTTTTCCTGATAATGTAATTACCCGTAATGGCTGTCCTTCAACAACGTATTGGCTCGTAATTTGACGGGCGAGCGCTTGACGAACATATTCTGTTAAAAGATCTGGATCTGTCGTCATTCGACCGAAATCCGCAAGCGTTTCAAAAATAACCGGCAAATTGCGAATCGATACTTTTTCACGTAATAAGTTCGCAAGCACTTTTTGAATATCGCCAACGGATAACGGATTTGGCGTCACTTCTTCCACTAAAATCGGATACGACTCTTTCACATGGTCAATTAACTGTTTCGTTTCTTGACGACCGAGCAATTCATGTGCGTGCGCCTTCAACAGCTCAGTAATATGCGTAGATACGACAGATGGTGGATCAACGACCGTATAGCCAAACATTTCTGCTCGTTCTTTCATTTCTTCAGAAATCCATTTCGCTGGTAATCCGAACGCTGGTTCTACTGTATCAATTCCCTCAATGGCATCGTCATCAATGCCAGGGCTCATCGCTAAATAATGATCAAGTAACAACTCGCCACGCGCCACTTCATTGCCTTTAATTTTTAATCGGTACTCATTTGGCTGCAGCTGAATGTTATCGCGAATGCGGACAACCGGAATAACGATGCCGAGCTCTAAAGCGAGTTGTCGACGAATCATGACGATGCGGTCTAATAAATCTCCACCTTGATTCGCATCAGCAAGCGGTATTAATCCGTACCCAAATTCAAACTCAATCGGATCAACGCTAAGCAAACTGACAACACTTTCTGGACTTTTCATTTGATCCATTTCGATTTCTTCTTCAGTCTCTTCTGTTGTTGCTTCAGGAGCATCGGCTTGTTTTGTAAATTGGTATGCCCCCAAAGCGAGCAACGAAGCGATCGGAATTGTTAACAAATCATTAATTGGGGTAAATAGCCCAAGTAAAAAAATCGTCCCTGCTGTCACGTATAACATTTTTGGGTACGCAAACAATTGCCGCATAATATCGGCGCCTAAGTTGTCATCCGAAGCGGCGCGCGTAACGACAATTCCTGTTGCAGTTGAAATTAATAACGCTGGAATTTGGCTAACGATCCCATCCCCTACTGTTAGCAACGTATATCGTCTCGCTGCTTCGCCAATATCCATGCCTTGCTGTACCATGCCAATGACGATACCAAATAACATATTGATTAATACGATGATAATTCCCGCGATCGCATCACCTTTCACGAATTTACTTGCTCCGTCCATTGCACCGTAAAAATCCGCTTCTTGCGCGATTTTTTCACGTCGTTCTCTCGCTTGTTGTTCGGAAATGATGCCAGCATTTAAATCGGCATCGATGCTCATTTGTTTTCCTGGCATCGCATCAAGCGTAAAACGTGCAGCCACCTCTGATACGCGCTCTGCCCCTTTTGTGATAACAACGAATTGGATAATAATTAAAATTAAAAACACAACGAAACCGACAACAACATTACCACCAATGACAAACGTTCCGAACGTTTCAACAACCCCTCCTGCTTCTCCTTTACTTAAAATTGAGCGAGTCGTTGAAACGTTTAAACCGAGACGGAATAAGGTAAGCAAAAGGAGGAGCGAAGGGAAGATCGAAAATTGGAGCGGTTCGCGCATATTCATCGATGTTAAGAGAACGAGCAACGCAAGAGAAATGTTCATAATAATGAGGACACTAAGCAACCATGATGGTAGAGGAATGATGAGCATCGCTACAATTAATACAACCATAATTAATACAGATAAGTCCCTTGCCGACATAAACGTTCTCTCCTGTTCGCATACATAAAATTAAAGTTTATTTTTCGTTTTGTAAACGTACGCTAAAATTTCTGCTACTGCTTTGAAAAAAGCTTCTGGAATGACCATCCCGACATCTGTTTGATCGTATAACGCACGTGCAAGCGGCCGATTTTCAACGATCATGACGTCATTTTTTTTCGCAATATCTTTTATTTTTTGCGCCATATAATCTGCTCCTTTCGCGACAACGATCGGAGCGTCTGCTTGCTGTTCATCGTACTTTAACGCCACAGCAAAATGCGTCGGGTTTGTAATGACGACATCTGCTTTCGGCACTTCTTGCATCATGCGGCGCATCGCCATTTCTCGTTGCTTTTGCTTAATGCGTGATTTAATTAACGGGTCTCCTTCTGTCTTTTTGTATTCGTCTTTAATATCTTGTTTTGACATACGAATATTTTTTTCAAAATCATACCGTTGATACAAATAATCGAACAGCGAAAGAAATAGTAAAGCGACAGAAGCAACAAGCCCCATTTGAATCGTTAAACGTCCAAGCGTCGCGGCAATTGCCCCAATCGATTTATGCGATAACGATAAAATATCATCGATGTGCATCCATAAAATAGAAAATGTGACAACACCAACAAACAATACTTTTAAAATCGATTTGAGCAATTCTACAAGGGCGCGGAGCGAAAAGATGCGCTTAAACCCTTGAATCGGGTCAAGTTTACTTAACTTCATTTGCAGCGGTTCCGTTGTGAATAAAAAACCGACTTGCACAAAATTAGCAAATAACGCCGCCGCAATTGCCGCTAAAAAAATAGGTCCAACGAGCAATGCAAGTTGCTGTAGGAGATCAACGAAAATGAGCTGTACAGAATCGATCGTCACATCCATAAAAAAATAATGTTGAAACGACTGGCGAAATAGCCGAGTAATTGCATCTCCCCACATACCGGAAGAAAAAGAGAGGACGAGAAAAACGATAAGCATTAAAAAGGCAGCTGTCACATCTGCACTTTTTGCTACTTGTCCCTTTTTACGAACTTCTTGCCGTTTTCTTGGCGTCGCTTTTTCTGTTTTTTCTCCTGCAAAAAACTGCAGATCGACCGACAACCAGCTCACGCTACGCCCCTCCTAACAATTTCATCATGCCGCGCATCGATATAAAAGCGAATTCAAACAATTGCTTTGTGACGGCAAACATACTTGAAAATACGATGACAAACAGCACAAAACTAACGATAATTTTTACGGGAAGACCGATCACAAAAATGTTCATTTGTGGGACAGTTCGCGCGACAATACCAAGTGCTACATCGACTAAAAACAAACATCCAACAATCGGAATAGCCATTTGTAAAGCAATGACGAACATCGCTTGAAATAAACGAACAACTTGTTCTGCGATTTGTTCATTTCCAAACGAAACGAGATGATCGAGCGGAATGAATTGATAGCTATAAAAAATACCGTCTAACAACATATGATGTCCATTGACGGCGAGTAAAAAAAACAAAGCGATCGTGTATAAATATTGTCCCATTAATGGGCTTTGGGCACCTGTTTGCGGATCGATGACGTTTGCAATCGCAAACCCCATTTGAAAATCGATGAATCCGCCCGCAATTTGAATAGCCGACATAATGATAAATGCAACAAGCCCAATCAATAACCCGACAAGCACTTCTTTAATTAACAACATCATATACGTCCCGTCAATATCCAATGGCTTTGGATCAAGCGAAAAAAACATGAGCCAACTAATAAAAAAGGCAAAACCGATTTTATGAACGTTTGGCACGTTTCGATATGAGAAAAGCGGCATCGTCACAAAGAATGAAGCGACGCGCGCAAAAATAAGTAAAAAAGTTGGTACATACGTGTATAGCTCCATACGCTTCATCCTACAAATTTACTTAAGTTGCTAAAAATATTGTATGCATATGACACCATGCGCGAAAGCATCCACGGTCCGAAAAACACAAGACCGAGTAACACGGCAACAATTTTAGGAACAAACGCTAACGTTTGTTCTTGAATTTGCGTCGTCGCTTGCAAAATGCTAATCAATAGTCCGACCGCAAGCGCAAGCAACATGAGCGGTCCGCATACGACAAGCACCATGTACACACCGTGTTCCGCAACTTGAATGACAAAATCGGGACTCATTTTTCCCACCTACTTTAAAAGCTTTCTAATAATGATTTCACAACTAAATACCAACCATCCACAAGAACAAACAGTAAAATTTTAAACGGTAACGAAATCATGACCGGCGGTAACATCATCATTCCCATCGACATTAATACGCTTGCCACAATCATATCAATAACTAAAAACGGAATGAATAGCATGAAACCGATTTGAAACGCTGTTTTTAATTCGCTAATCGCAAAAGCAGGGACGAGCGCTGACATCGGAATATCTTGTACTGTTTTTGGCTGTTCAGCCCCTGCGTAGCTTAAAAATAAAGCTAAATCTTTTTGTCGCGTATGTTTGCTCATGAACTCTTTTAATGGTGCTTCGGCTCGTTCATATGCTTGCTCTAAATTAATTTTTTCATCAAACAGCGGCTGCAAGGCATCACGATTAATTTGTTGAAATGTCGGTGCCATAATAAAAAATGTTAAAAATAAAGATAGCCCGATAATGACTTGGTTCGGCGGCATTTGTTGCGTGCCGAGCGCTGTTCTGACAAACGATAAGACGATCACGATGCGCGTAAACGACGTCACCATAATTAAAATGCCTGGCGCAATCGATAAGACCGTCAGCAACAATAACAGCTTCACAGATGTCGCTACGTTTTCGGGCGCGCTATTATTAAAAAACTGCATCACTTCATTCATGTGAATCCCTTTCTTTTTCCAGCGCTCTCATCGCTTGTTTTCGCTTCTCAACCAACTGTTGTAACTCTCGATCGAACAATTGGCGAAAACGAGGCTCGTTCGTTTTTTGCTGTAAAAGCGATTGCAATGATTTCCATACGTTTGTATCAAGCAATGAATCGAGGCGCGCTTCATGTTGCTTAAGCAACTCCTCAATTTCTTGCTCATCCGTAATTTCTTTTAATAAGTGAATCGATTCACCTACACCAACAACTAACACACGCCGACCGACTTTCACAATTTGAATCGTTCGGTTTGTACCTAAACTTGTCCCACCTAAATGTTGAATGAGCCCTTTTCGCTCATAAAATCGGTTTTGTTTATTTAACCATTTTAAAAGCGCATATAACAAAAATATAACAAAAGCAGTTGCACCAATCAGTTTAACGAAATCCCAAACGGTAATCGGAGTCGATTCCGAAACTGTTGCCGTTTGAGTTGCCTCATTTGTTTGTTGTTCTTTACACTTTTCTGGATGTTCTACACATTCTTTTACGCTGTTCGCTTGTTCTGCAAAAGCAGGGGAAACTGCTTGCAGAACAACGAACGCGCACAACATGATGATGCGAATATAGCGCAATGAATTCCACCTCTAACCGAGCGTTTTATTAATCGCTTCAATGACGCGATCTGCTTGGAACGGTTTGACAATAAAATCTTTTGCTCCTGCTTGAATCGCATCAATAACCATCGCTTGTTGCCCCATGGCTGAACACATAATGACTTTGGCGTTGCTGTCAATTTTTTTAATTTCTTTCAGCGCCGTAATGCCATCCATCTCTGGCATCGTAATGTCCATTGTGACTAAGTCTGGGCGAAACTCTTTATATTTTTCGACCGCTTGCGCCCCATCAGCTGCTTCCGCGACGACTTCGTGCCCATTTTTCGTTAAAATATCTTTAATCATCATTCTCATAAATGCTGCATCATCAACAATTAAAATTCTCGCCATTCCCCAAAAACCTCCCGAATTATCGTAATTTGTTTAACCGATCGCTTTGGCTAATAATGCTCGTCACACGCACGCCGAAATTTTCATCGATGACGACAACTTCACCTTTCGCGATCAATTTGTTATTAACTAAAATGTCAACCGGTTCACCAGCCAGCTTATCAAGTTCAATGATGGAGCCTGATGATAAACTTAAAATATCTTGCACAGAGCGCTTCGTTCGCCCGAGTTCCACCGTCACTTGCAACGGAATATCAAGCAACATATCAAGATTGCGTGATTCCGCTTCTGGCAATGGCGCTGGTTCAAAACTTGCAAAAGCAACAGGCTGGACGTTGACAGGCTGCTGCACGGCTCCTGTCCCAAAATGTTGAGGAGCTTCTTTTTGCGTTTGTTGAGCCGATGAAGGCGCTAGTTTCGTCTGTGCGGATGGCGCGGTTTGATGTGGCTCGTTCGTATTTATTGTAGCTGATGTTTCGGTCTTTGTACTAGACGGATTCAATAAATTTTCGACTAATTCTTTCGCAAAATGAATTGGCAACAGTTGCATAATATTCGAATCAATTAAATTGCCTACTTTTAAACGGAACGATACTTTAACAAGCACGTCGTCCGGCGGTAAATATTCAAATCCTTCGCCTTCCGATAAATCAAGTAAGTGTAAACTTGGTGGCGAAATATCAACTTTTTTGCTAAAGATCGTCGACATCGACGTCGCAGCCGAACCCATCATTTGGTTCATCGCTTCTTGTACAGCACTCAATTGAATTTCGTCCATAAAATCGGGTGGATTTGTGCCATCTCCCCCCATCATTAAATCTGCGATAATCGCAGCGTCAGATTGTTTAATGACAAGTAAATTTGTTCCTAAAAATCCTTCGGTATAGCTGACCTGAATCGCAACGTACGGATGCGGAAACTCTTCTGCTACGCGCGCACGTTCGATGAGTGAAACGCTCGGCGTTGTAATTTCAACTTTTTGATTTAATAGCATCGATAACGCTGTCGCTGAACTACCAAACGAAATATTTCCAATTTCACCAAGCGCATCTTGCTCGATTGGTGTTAATACTTCATCGATCGACATTGTGCTAGACGGCATCGGGTCTTCGTCAATTCCTCGCAACAACGCATCAATCTCATCTTGAGATAACATATCGTCACTCATCATCGCCGTCTTCCCCCTTTATCACATCTAAAATTTGTATAGCTAATCGTTTATTCATTTTTCCTGGCTGCCCGATAAATTTCGGCACATCTCCTACTTTAATCACGAGTGGATCACGTACCGTTTGATCGAGTTGAATGACATCACCAACAGAGAGTTGCAAAAATTCTTGAATGGAGATCGTCGATGTACCGAGCTCTGCGATCATTGGCACTTTCGTTTGCTTTAATCGCTTTTGCAACGTCGCAACTTCTTCAGGTTCACGAGCCTTTTTTTGCGTTTGCATCCAATAATGAACAGATAATTTCGGAATGATTGGTTCTAACACAACGTGCGGAATACAAATGTTAATCATTCCGCTCGTATCACCGATTTGTGTATTTAACGAAATAACGACAACCGTTTCATTTGGTGATACCATTTGTAAAAATTGTGGATTGACTTCGAAATCTGTCAGCATCGGGTCAATATCTACGACGGACTCCCACGCTTCTCGCAAATTGCTAAACGCTTTTTCAAACAAATTCGACATAATTTTTGTTTCAATTTCGGTTAAATTTTCAATTTTATTTAAGCTGACACCTCTGCCTCCCAATACGCGGTCAAGCATAGCATAGGCGATGTTTGGGTTGACTTCTAACAGGACGCGTCCATCCAACGGAGGAACTTCAAACACCGTTAAAATCGTCATTTTTGGAATAGAGCGAATAAATTCTTCGTATGGCAACTGATCGGCCGATGCGACAGAAATTTGCACATACGTACGCAGTTGTGCGGAAAAAAACGTCGTCAATAGCCGAGCAAAGTTTTCATGTATGCGTGTTAAACTGCGAATTTGGTCTTTTGAAAACCGCAACGCCCGTTTAAAGTCGTACACTTTCACTTTTTTCTCTGCTTCTTCTTTTTTCAGCTCATCCGCGTCCATCTCTCCAGCAGATAACGCTGCCAGCAAGGCATCAATTTCACTTTGTGATAAAACTTCTCCTGACACTGTTCTCACCTCCTACTCCTATTCATTTTATTTACTGGAGAATAAAGGAGGTTATATAAATTTTCTCAACTTTTCCTTCTTGCATAAGCTCATTGATGCGTTCACGCAATTTTTTCTCTAGGAGCAGTTTTCCTTGTTTTCCTTTAAACTGTTCCGCCGTCATTTCAGATAGTTCTTCAATGATGATATTTTTAATTTGAAAATCACGTTTTTCTGCTTCTTCTTTTGCCTTTTCGCTATCTGTTTGAATTTTAAACGCGATTTTAATAAAGCTTCCATCCATTAGGTTGGTCATGATTTCAGGTACATCAAATGAACTGGCGACGATTTCATCAACCGTCGGTTCTTTTGGCTCATTATTGCCCATAAATTTCATGACAACAACAAGGGCAACGACGCTAACAAGCGTAATCACTCCCATAATAATTAGCATCATTTTTAACATTTTATTGTCTTTCAACGTCGGATCCCTCCGCCTCTCTCCTTAATCCGAGCACAGAAATGTTACGATAAAACGTTTCTACTAATGACACAACATCTTCTACAGACTCCCGCACGACAAACTTTTTGCCATTCGTTAACGTAATGGTCGTGTCTGGAAACGCTTCAACTTGTTCTATGTATATCGCGTTTAGTGTGAATTGTTTTCCATTTAACCGCGTTAATGTAATCATATGTATGCGGGCACTAGACAGAGCCTAGTGCCCTCCCCTCCCTTATTATTTCTTTAAGTTAACTAATTCTTGTAAAATCTCGTCCGATGTTGTAATAATGCGCGTGTTTGCTTGGAATCCGCGTTGCGCAACGATCATTTCGGTAAACTCTTCGGATAAGTCTACGTTCGACATTTCGAGCGCACCAGAAATAATTTCACCGGCACCGTTTAAACCTGGGCGCGACAACTCATTAATCGTCAAGCCGTCTGCATTGCGGTCAAGTTTACCAGAGTTGTTCGTTTCTTTAAACGTATTCCCCCCCATTTTCTCTAAACCTGTTGGGTTTGGAAATTGCGCTAATAAAATTTGACCTGCAATTTTTAATTGTCCATTGCTATCGATGAACGTTACTTTTCCATCCGCTGTAATCCCGAAGCTTTTCGCTGTTTTTGGAATTTGAATGAGACCCGGTTCAAAGCTTGTGACATTTCCGTATTTCGGCTCGCTGTAGTCTTGCAACACTTGTTGAACACTTTCAACAAAACCGCTAATTCCTTCTAAATATGGTCCCATCATTTTTTCTGCTTCTGCTAATGTATCCGGCCAGTCCGCCTCGTTTGCTGGAAGCAGAGGAACAGGGTTAATGCTAGCTTTAGGAGATACACGGTCATTAAAATATGTCCCAGCTGCTGCCAACGTTGTATCGTTCGGATCCGTCTTCCCTGTTATTTTCTCGTTTAAGGTGCTTAATTCATTGTTAAAGTTGTTAATAAAAGTAATAAAATCCGTTTGTGTCGTCGGATTGTTATCAGGATCTTTCGTGAACTCTTCTTTCCATTTTTTTATAAAGTTTACAAGACCGTTTGCACTATTAAGAAATGTTTCTAAATCACGTCTTGCTTGAGCTACATGCGGCGCATTCGTAATGACTGTATCCACATCTTTAATCGCTGCCTCACCAATTAAATATTGTCCGTCTGAGTTTACAATATAGCCGTACTCATCCAAATAAAAGTTCCCTGCACGTGTAAAGCTTAAATTAAAGACGCGGTCAATAGGCACTCCTGTATTCACTCTATTCGTTCCGAGTTTTCCAGCTGGTCCATCCATGCTAATTAATGTGACGTCGTTAATCGAACCAACAACGAAAAAGCCGTCGCCACCGATCGCCAAATCGAGCGGACGTGCCGTCGTTTGCGTCGATCCTTGCGTATGAATCGTTTCGATCGAACCAAGTCCACTTCCTAAACCAATTTGTTTTCCGTTAATTCCTCCGCGCGTCCCTGTCGATGATGTCGCCGCGGAAATTTGTTGGGAAACGAGATCTTTAAACGTCACACGCGCTTTTTTGTAGCCGTACGTATTGACGTTAGAAATATTGTTACCAATGACGTCTAATTTATATTGGAAGTTGCGAATACCACCAATGCCAGTAAACATTGAACGTAACATATAATCCTCTCCTTTTTCTTATTTGAGCGGCTTCCGTCATTCCGCACGCTCAAAGGCTTCCTGTAACGGTCCAGCCTTATATAATGATGGCGCCATTAATATTTGTAAATAGTTGCGTTTGTGCTTCTTCGCGATTCATCGCGGTAATGACCGTTTCATTCACAGCGCTCACAATTAATGCAGCTTCATTTGTAATGACGAGTGAATCGCGCACCCCTTTTTGTTTTGCCTCTACAATTTTTTGCCCAATCATCGCCCACTGTTCGTCGTTAATGTGAATATTTCGCTCTTGCAAACGTTGTTGTGCATGTTTGCTTATTTTTAGCCCTTTTCCTGCTTCAATAAGCGCATCGCGAAACGATTGTCGCTCTGACTTTGATGAAGCAGCGACTTGCTTTTTCGGCGGAATGAGCGGGGCATGCGGAAAGAACTGTATTCGATCCATTTCTTCACCTCCTTTATTGCGACACTTTTGTGACGCGAGAGGCTAACACCGTTTCTCCTTGTTCAAGCTCTAACCATATGTCTGTTCCTTTTTGGACGACAGCTCTCACTACACCGCTTTGTTCATCCCATGTTACCGTCTTGCCGATCCATTCACTATATTGAGCAAGCGACGGTGTAGATTGTTGTTGGATAAGCTTTTGCAATGCATCTAATGTGCCTGTAAGTTTTTCCGATGTACCCGTTTGTGTCTCAATAAACTTGCTCATCATATTTGACATATTGACCATTTGCTCAAGTGATGAAAAGTTTGCCATTTGTGAAATAAATTCACGGTCTTCCATCGGATTTAACGGATCTTGATGTTGCAATTGGGCAATTAAAATTTTTAAAAAATCGTCTTTCCCTAACGAGCTTTTCCCTGTTTCACGCTGCGCGACTTGGCGTTGCGATAAAAGCAAACTTGGATCGATCGCAGTCATATGATCACCTCTATTCAAAGTCAAACCACTCTTTTAACCACTCATCAAACGATTGATCACGCTCATTCTTCTCTTCTCTCTGTTGCTCTTGTTGTTGCTGTTGCTGCTTTTGTTGCTGGAATGAATGATCGCGAAATTTCGCTTCATTAAATACATCAAATTGCTCGACCGTAACCCGATCCGCAATGTGCGAAAGCTGATGAATGTGCTGTTCCACTAACTGTTTTGCCGCTTCCGTAGACGTAATCATTTTTGCCGTTAGCTTCCCTTTTTGCTGAATGAGTTTAATCGTGACATACCCTAAATGCTCAGGATGCAACCGAATAAGTAATTGTGCATTTCCGTTTCTCCATTGTGTAAATTGACTCGCGCGAACGATTCGCTCCATTTGCGACGCAAGCGGAGTTTCGCTTGTCGTATCGACCGTTTGCACATCTATCAGTACATTTTTTTCAGCCGACTGCTGTACTGCATGTAGCACGCTTGGCATCCGAACGATTCGCTCCATTTGCGATGCAAGCGGAGTTTCGCTTGTCGTATCGACCGTTTGCACATCTATCAGTACATTTTTTTCAGCCGACTGCTGTACTGCATGTAGCACGCTTGGCATCCGAACGATTCGCTCCATTTGCGATGCAAGCGGAGTTTCGCTTGTCGTATCGACCGTTTGCACATCTATCAGTACATTTTTTTCAGCCGACTGCTGTACTGCATGTAGCACGCTTGGCATCCGAACGATTCGCTCCATTTGCGATGCAAGCGGAGTTTCGCTTGTCGTATCGACCGTTTGCACATCTATCAGTACATTTTTTTCAGCCGACTGCTGTACTGCATGTAGCACGCTTGGCATCCGAACGATTCGCTCCATTTGCGATGCAAGCGGAGTTTCGCTTGTCGTATCGACCATTTGCACATCTATCAGTACATTTTTTTCAGCCGACTGCTGTACTGCATGTAGCACGCTTGGCATCCGAACGATTCGCTCCATTTGCGATGCAAGCGGAGTTTCGCTTGTCGTATCGACCATTTGCACATCTATCAGTACATTTTTTTCAGCCGACTGCTGTACTGCATGTAGCACGCTTGGCATCCGAACGATTCGCTCCATTTGCGATGCAAGCGGAGTTTCGCTTGTCGTATCGACCATTTGCACATCTATCAGTACATTTTTTTCAGCCGACTGCTGTACTGCATGTAGCACGCTTGGCATCCGAACGATTCGCTCCATTTGCGATGCAAGCGGAGTTTCGCTTGTCGTATCGACCATTTGCACATCTATCAGTACATTTTTTTCAGCCGACTGCTGTACTGCATGTAGCACGCTTGGCATCCGAACGATTCGCTCCATTTGCGATGCAAGCGGAGTTTCGCTTGTCGTATCGACCATTTGCACATCTATCAGTACATTTTTTTCAGCCGACTGCTGTACTGCATGTAGCACGCTTGGCATCCGAACGATTCGCTCCATTTGCGATGCAAGCGGAGTTTCGCTTGTCGTATCGACCATTTGCACATCTA
Source organism: Anoxybacillus sp. CHMUD (assembly GCF_013096965.1). NCBI lineage: Bacteria > Bacillati > Bacillota > Bacilli > Caryophanales > Anoxybacillaceae > Anoxybacillus > Anoxybacillus sp. CHMUD. Next base: position 143,137 of record NZ_SDLG01000002.1, on the reverse strand, counting down.
TCGGCACATTTTTTTCAGCCGACTGCTGTACTGCATGTAGCACGCTTGGCATCCGAACGATTCGCTCCATTTGCGATGCAAGCGGAGTTTCGCTTGTCGTATCGACCATTTGCACATCTATCGGCACATTTTTTTCAGCCGACTGCTGTACTGCATGTAGCACGCTTGGCATCCGAACGATTCGCTCCATTTGCGACGCAAGCGGAGTCTCGCTTGTTTGTGTCTCTAGCGGCATGTTTGATTGGACGGCCTGTTGAGCGTGCAACAGATCAAATGTGCGAACGATTTGTTGCATAGGAACTAACTGTTTGTGGACAGGTAGCCACGATTGTTGTTGCTGGAGCGGCCATTCAACCATTTTTTGCGCATTGTTCAACAACATAAGTTGGTTATTAACGACGTTTTGCAACATCGCCTGAATGGTGGCGGTTTGCTCACTATGTGCCCCAAATACGTGACGAAGTGTTGCGCGCACATATTCAATGATCGGCTCCGGAATCGCCCATTGCTTTTGCTCCAGTTGGAATAATGCAACGACAAGCATGAGCTCGTCTTTTTCATTGCGATCATCCGTTGGCGCAAACATCGCTTCAAGCGGTTGCTCAGATGAAAATCGTTCCGTGATATCATTTTTCATGTCTTCTGGCAAAAGGGAAAGGAACGCTTGAACGACATCGTTACATAACGTTTGTTTATCTGCATACCCGTCATGAACAGGAAGTTGCACAAACCATTGTTGCAGCTGCTCCCAATCGACAGTTCGTACCTTTTCGGATGACTGAACGGATTGCTGTAACGGTTTCGTCTCTTGGCGCAACGATTCAATAATATAAGCAAATGCGTTGTCATCGCTCGTTTTCATTTGTCCATGTTGTCCGCTAGATGACGTCATGAAGGAAATCGGTGCGATATTCATCTGCTCACCTCCTTTCAATTGTCCGCTTTTTTCGCAAGCAAGCTCGTATATTTCGCCGCATTTTGTGCATCCATTTTTTCTAAAATGGCCGCCACTTTGTCTGTTTTTAACTTTGATAATAAATGAACCGCTTCTTGATCTGACATTTGCGGAATAATTTCCGCTGCTTTTTTTGGTGACATCGTCTCATACATTTTCACAACGTCTACACGCGTAGCATCTGTCTGCTCTGTTGACGGTGTTGTCGGCTGTTGTGCTTGTTCTTTTTCCGTCTGCAAACGTGCGATTTCTTGCTTAAGCGCATCAATTTCTGCATCTTTTTCTTTTATAGTATCTTTCGTTTTTGTAAGCTCCTTTTCTTTCTCAACAATGGCTGCTTTTAGTTCAACGATTTGCTCTTCTAGTTTCTTTTTTTCGTTCGCGTCTGTTCCTTCAATCCATTGAGAAACAAATGGCAATTGCCCCGCATATTTTTTCCCTTGTTCAAATACGTTAATACCAGAGAACGTTAGAATAAGTAAAACAACGGAGATGGTGAATAAAAGCGGGATGAAGACGACAAAAAGAAACCATTGAAGCTTGCTCGCTTTTTTCGTCTCTTCTTCTTTTTTTTCAAATTGTTCCATCAACGCTCACCTTGTTTCTCGATAACAATATTGTTGAATTGAAATATCATCCATTTGTTTTTGTTCTGCAATTCGCATTTGTTGCGCGATCATTTCATCATGTTTTTCTTTTATTTTTTCGTATTTTTTCACTTCTACATTCAATTCAACTAACTTTAGTTGTTTCAACTCCATGTGCTGACGGGCTTGCATAACAAGATGCTGGTAATGGTCGATGACGCGCTGCAAATTGTTCATAAATTGTTGAAACGAACGGATATGTTGAACAGCCAACCCTGATTGTAATTGTTGTTTATGTTGTTCCTCGTAGTCTTCTTTTTGTTTTAAAAAGTGGTACAGTTTTTCTGCCACTTCTTCAAAGCGACGGCGCGCCTCTTCATATTCGTGTAGCGCTTTTTGTTTTTCATACTCTTTTAAATTTAAAATTTTCGTTAATTGAAATGATGTCATCGCCTATTCACCCTTGTTCGATAAGTTGAAACAACTGTTGAACACTTTCGTTTATTGTATAACATTCATGAACATCTTGTTTTAAAAACGAAATAATTTTCGGATAATAACGGATCGCTTCGTCGATTTCTCGCGACGATCCTCGTTTATAGGCACCGATTTGAATTAAATCTTCAGACTGCACATACGTCGCCAACAACTCACGCAATTTTTCTGCCACTTTTCGATGCTCTGGCGTCACAATGTAGTTCATGACGCGGCTTACACTTTTTAATACGTTAATTGCTGGATATTGACCCTTATTGGCTAGTTGGCGTTCTAATACGAAATGACCATCTAAAATGCCGCGAACGGTATCAGCAATCGGCTCGTTCATATCATCGCCATCAACGAGCACCGTATAAAAAGCGGTAATCGTCCCATGTTCATTCGTTCCTGTCCGTTCAAGTAGTTTTGGTAAAATCGCAAAAACGGACGGCGTATATCCTTTCGTTGTCGGAGGTTCTCCGATCGCCAGTCCAATTTCACGTTGCGCCATCGCCACACGCGTGACAGAGTCCATCATCAGCATAACGTTAAGTCCTTGATCGCGAAAATATTCCGCAATCGCTGTCGCTGCATATGCTCCCTTCATACGCATTAAGGCTGGTTGATCTGACGTAGCGACAACGACAATGGAGCGTTTTAATCCTTCAGGACCAAGATCGCGTTCAATAAATTCTCGCACTTCGCGTCCACGTTCACCGATGAGTGCGATAACGTTTAAATCCGCATTTGTATTGCGAGCAATCATCCCCATTAACGTACTTTTTCCAACACCTGAACCAGCAAAAATACCGACACGTTGCCCTTTTCCGACCGTTAATAAACTATCGATCATTTTCACCCCGACTTCAATTGGCTCTGAAATCGGAGGACGCGTCATTGGATTGGGCGGTTGGCGATCGATTGGAACAGCCGTCAATCCTTTTGGAAGCGGTTGACCGTCAAGCGGGGCTCCTAATGCGTCAATAACACGTCCGACAAGCGCTGAACCGACTTTTATTTCAAGCGGAGCCCCCGTTGCCTCTACAATGCAACCTGGGGCGATGTCTTGAACGGTTGCATACGGCATTAAAAGCACATATTCATCACGAAAGCCGACGACTTCCGCTTGAATTTTTTTCTTTTTTTTGTGGCCGATATGAATGTAGCACACATCACCAATTGAACTTTCCGGGCCTTTTGCTTCGATCATTAAACCGATAACGCGTGTGACTTTGCCAAATCGTTTATATGGGTCGAGCAACTCAATTTCATTGATGAGTGCTTGCCAGTTCATTCATTTTCCCCCTCGATTCGCTCGAGCAATTGAAGTTTTAACTGCTCCAGTTGTGTGTCGACACTCGCATCAATACGTCCGAACGGCGACTCGACAACGCAACTTGTCTCCGCCAATGTTTCATCCGGGTAAATAAACAAATGAACATCTTGGCTAAATAGCGCTTTTAGCTCCTCTTTTTGACGAACGACAACGTCATAATAAGCCGGATGAACGTATATTTTCACTTCTTCATGTTCACGAACTTCTTGAATGACTTGTTTCACAAGGCCAAGAAAATGTTCTTTGTTTTCAGCAAGACGCTCACCGATAATTCGTTCCGCTACTTTGCATGCAACAAGTAAAATCGTTTCATCGGCCGACTGCAACATGTGATAAAACTGTTCATGGGCGGATTGTGCAATCTTCTTCGCTTCACGAATTGCCTCCATGTACTGTTGAAATCCTTCTTCGCGCCCTTGTTCCAAACCGATCGCATATCCTTCTTGACGCGCTTCGTTTATCCATTCGCTTCGTTCTTCTTCCCATCGCTTTCGCTCTTCCGCAATTTGTTGTTGGACAGATGCGTAATACATGTCCGCTTCTTGACGAATGTGTGCGGCTTGTTGCTCCGCTTGCTCGATTAACATTTGTGCATGTTGCATCATCGTTTCGGCAGGTTGTTCATGTTCTTCTTGTTGCACGTCAGACCATACTTTTCTCACTTGAATGACCGCCCGTTGCTCGGTACTTGTACGGGCAAACGGGGCTTTAATGACTTTAGACAATAATATCATCTCCTCCGCCACGAGCGACGACAATTTCACCCGCTTCTTCAAGACGGCGAATGACTGCAACAATACGAGATTGTGCTTCTTCTACGTCGCGAAGGCGAACAGGACCCATAAACTCCATTTCTTCTTTGAACGTTTCCGCCATACGAGAAGACATGTTGCGGAATATAACTCCCTTCACCTCATCGCTAGACACTTTCAACGCAAGCAACAAGTCGGCGTTGTCCACTTCGCGAATAACGCGTTGAATCGCGCGATTATCAAGCGTAACGATATCTTCAAATACAAACATGCGCTTTTTAATTTCTTCCGCTAACTCCGGATCTTGAATTTCAAGGGCATCTAAAATCGTGCGTTCAGTAGCCCGGTCGACACCGTTCAACACTTCAACAACCGCCTCAATACCGCCTGTTTGCGTGTAATCTTGTACAACAGTCGTCGATAATTTCCGTTCAAGCACTTGTTCGACTTCATTAATTATTTCTGGCGATGTGCGATCCATCAACGCAATGCGGCGAGCGACATCCGCTTGCACTTCTTGCGGAAGCGCCGATAAAATTTGACCCGCTTGCGTTGGTTCTAAATACGACAATACAAGCGCAATCGTTTGTGGATGTTCGTTTTGTAAAAAGTTTAAAATTTGAGCCGGATCGGCTTTCCGTGCAAAATCAAACGGGCGCACTTGAAGCGCAGACGTTAAACGATTAATGATGTTCATCGCTTGCTCTGGACCGAGCGCTTTTTCAAGCACTTGTTTCGCATAAGCAATTCCGCCTTGTGAAATGTAATCTTGAGCTAAGGCGATTTGATGAAACTCTTCTAAAATCGTTTCTTTTTTCTCGGCATCAACTTGACGAACGTTAGAAATTTCAAGCGTTAGCTTTTCAATTTCTTCTTCAGATAAATGTTTATATACGGATGCTGACACGTCGGGACCTAACGAAATGAGGAGGATGGCCGCTTTTTGTTTTCCTGTTAGTTCACCTTTTTGATCACGCTTTGCCATGTAATCCCCTCCCTTATTCTTCTGCAAGCCATGTTCTTAACAGTTTTGCAAATTCTTCTGGTTTTTCTTTTGCAAGCTTTTCAAGCTGCTTGCGGCGCAACGTTGCTTCTGTTTCGACTTCTTCGTTTACATCTGGAATTTGTACTGCCACTTTTTCTTCTTGTAATGGCAGTTCGTCCATTTCTTCTTTTTTCCGTTTGCGCAACCATAAAAAGACGAGCAATGCAATGATGAAAGCGAGCAGTCCGCCACCAGCAAGGTAAGCCCACGTTGGGATAGCTGTAGCTTGCTCATTAAACTGCACCTTTCCGTTAAACGGTTGTACAGAAACGACGACGCGATTTTGTAAATCCGCATCCGTCCATTGTCCTGCAACGTCTTTATCGACTGACGTCCGCACAATCGTCCCTAAAATTTTTGTAATGTCGTCAACCGTTTGGGCCGAAAGTGAGTTCGGATCGCTTGGTGTCGGCGGTTCTACCATTACTTGAATACCTAAATCTTTTACTTTATAAGGACTTGCAACAATTTCCTTTTTTATTCTATTAACCTCGTTGTTAATTGTTTCCTCGATTCGCTCATAATCACCGTTTGTCTCGCCATTTGCTCCTTCATACCCTGGCACCTCGTTTTCCCCTACGCCCGCTGTGCCACCCGGCTGCGCCCCTTTTCCTGAAAACGTCTCAGTAATACGTTGCACACTAACAGCGATGCCTTCTACATTTTCTTTATCTACTGGCTCAACAAGTTCTTCTTGACGATTTTCTTGTGTAAAATCAACGTCGGCTGTGACAGAAACGACGACTTTATCTTGTCCCATCATCGTTCCTAACATTTGTTGCACGCGGCGTTGAATGTCGCGTTCAATTTGTTGTTTCACTTCATATTGTTCAGCAAACGTTTTGCCAGACGAAAAATTTCCATCATTTTTTAAATCAAAGTACTCAAAATATTGGTTCATAATGACGATATTATCAGTAGGAAGGTTCGGCACGCTTTTGGAAACAAGGTGGTATAATGATTTAATTTGCTGCTCATTAAATTTATATCCCGCTTTTGTTTTCAAAACGATCGATGCAGATGCCCCTTCCTGTTGGTCGCCAACAAAGATCGTCGGCTGGGGTAGATTAATCATCACCTTTGCGTCTTCTACCCCGTCGATACTTTTTATTAAATTGGCAAGTTCGGTTTGCATCGCCTCAATTTTTAATACGTTAAATTCGTTATCTGTCATGCCGAAACCAGAGTTTTTTCCGAAAAACGAATAATCGATGCTTCCGCTATCGGGAATGCCTTCGGCGGCTAGTTCGACTTTTAACGTATTGACAAGCTGTTCCGGCACTAAAATCGTCGTGCCGTTATCCGTAATTTGCGACTTAATCCCCCGCTGGTCAAGCGTCGCTTTAATTTGCCCCGCTTCTTGCGGCGATAAATTGCTGTAGAGAGGAACAAAATTCGTTCGCGTCGCCAAAAAAGCGGTAAGCGCAACGGCAACAACCAACAATCCTACAAGACCTAAAGCCATCATTTTTTGTTGTTTTGTTCTCTCGCTCCAAAACAATTTTAATCGTTCTATCGCTTGTTTTAATTGCTCGTTCATATGCTTCCTCCGCTATCTCATGAGGTCAATTATACTTGCATTCTCATCACTTCTTGATACGCTTCAACGACTTTATTGCGCACTTCAATCGCTAGTTGAAGCGACACGCTTGCCTTTTGCGAAGCGATCATAACATTATGTAAATCAACGTTTTCCCCTCTTGCTAACTTCATCGTCAGTTGATCTGATTGAATTTGCTGCTTGTTCACTTCTTGAATCGCCTCTTTTAAAAATTGCGAAAACGCACGTTGCGCCTCGGCTGGCTTTATTGTTTGCTGCTGCACAGCTGGTGATAAAGCTGCACGTTGAATGCGATCAATCATCGTTTATCTCCCCTACTTTCCGATTTCTAACGCCTTCATTAACATTCCTTTCGTCGCGTTTAACACCGTCACATTCGCTTCATATGAGCGAGTCGCGCTCATTAAATCGACCATTTCTTTTAACGGATCAACATTTGGAAGTTGTACATATCCGTTTTCATCTGCATCCGGATGAGATGGGTCATACACAAGTTTGAACGGCGTTTCGTCTTCAATAATTTTCGTCACTTTCACTCCACCTGCCGACCGCTCGTTCATGGCCTGACTTAAAAAAGAAGAAAACGATTCGTTTGGTTGCATGACAACCATTTTGCGACGATATGGCTGCCATTTCCCATCGACCATTTTCGCCCGCGTCGTATCGACGTTCGCCATGTTGGCTGAAATGACGTCCATGCGTAACCGCTGAGCTGTTAACGCAGAGGCGGATACATTGAAACTTTGAAACATATATTATTTTCCTCCCTTAATGACCGTTTTCAAAGAGTTAAACTTTCCGTTCAACCGCTCGACTAACGCGTTGTAATAAATTTGGTTTTGCGCTAAATTCGACATTTCTCTATCCAAATCGACATTGTTCTTATTATGATTGTAAACGAGATCATTTTTCATTGTCACGAGAAATTTGCTTGTTCCGCCTTTAAATTCAAAATGGCGCGGATCCGTACGATACGCTTGCAAAGCCTGATGAAATTCATTTCGAAACTGAACGTCTTTCGCTTGAAAATTCGGTGTATCGACATTCGCAATGTTGTTTGCGATCACTTTTTGCTTCAATGATGAGTAATTTAATCCTTGTTCTAATATTTGAAACGTATGTGAAAACAATTTCACGACATATTCCTCCTTGTGAAGACACCGTTCGACACCTTTATTGTAAAAAATTATTTCCAATATGTACATAGGGAACATTGGACTATTTTTCACATACTTTAACAAACAAAAGAGGCATCTTTGCGAGAAAGATGCCTGCTTTATTTAAAGATTAAGAAGCTTTTCTTATTAATGATGTTTTAATTTTTCAAGCTCTGTTAAAAACTTATCGTTTAACACTTTAATGTACGTTCCTTTCATTCCGAGGGAACGAGATTCAATAACTCCGGCACTTTCTAGTTTGCGAAGCGCATTAACAATGACTGAACGTGTAATGCCGACGCGGTCAGCAATTTTGCTTGCCACAAGCAAGCCTTCTGTCCCATCTAATTCTTCAAAAATATGTTCGATCGCTTCTAATTCACTATAGGAAAGTGAGCTAATTGCCATTTGAACAACCGCTTTGCTACGCGCTTCTTCTTCAATTTCTTCCGCTTTTTCACGTAAAATTTCCATTCCGACAACCGTTGCTCCGTATTCAGCTAAAATTAAGTCATCATCATGAAACTCTTTATCTAAGCGAGATAAAATAAGTGTTCCAAGGCGCTCACCGCCACCGATAATCGGCACGATCGTCGTTAGCCCGTTTTTAAATAAGTCTTTATTTTCGACAGGAAATGCGGTATACTCGCTATTAATATCAAGGTTTGGCGATGTTTCCGTAATGTTAAATAAATTTTTCGTATACTCTTCTGGGAATTGACGGTCAGCCAACATTTTTTTCATTCGCTCGTTTTCAATCGTTTGTTTAATCGCAAATCCGAGCAATTTGCCCCGACGGCTAACAACGAAAACGTTTGCTTCGATTACTTCGCAAAGCGTCTCTGCCATTTCTTTAAAGTTTACTGGTTTTCCAGCCGCATTTTGCAGCATCGCATTAATTTTTCTTGTTTTTTCAAGTAAATTCATATTGCATCCTCCTTATAAAATAAACTGACTTAAATCTTTGTTTCGCACAATGTTACCTAGTTTCTTCTCAACATATTGTGGGGTGATCACAATCTTTTCTAAATGCACATCCGGCGCTTCATACAACAAATCTTCTAAAAGTTTTTCCATAATCGTATGAAGGCGGCGCGCACCGATGTTATCTGTTTGTTGATTCACTTCAAACGCCACTTCCGCAATTTTACGAATAGCATCGTCAGAAAATTCAAGTTGTATACCTTCTGTCGCAAGTAAAGCGACATATTGTTTTAACAGCGCATTGTTTGGTTCTACTAATATTTTTACGAAATCATCTACCATCAGCTTCGTCAGCTCGACGCGAATCGGAAAACGCCCTTGCAGTTCCGGAATTAAATCGGACGGTTTCGCCATGTGGAATGCACCGGCCGCAATAAACAAAATATAGTCCGTTTTCACTGGCCCGTATTTCGTCATAACGGTTGACCCTTCCACAATCGGCAAAATGTCGCGCTGCACCCCTTCACGCGAAACGTCAGCCGATGAGCCAGTCTGTCCTTTTCGCGCAATTTTATCAATTTCATCAATAAAAATAATACCTGACTGTTCAGCTAGCCGAATCGCTTCTTGCGTCACTTCGTCCATGTCGATCAGCTTTTGCGCTTCTTCGTTCACGAGTACATGGCGCGCTTCTTTCACTTTTAATTTTCGTTTTTTTCGTTTTTTCGGCATAAAGCTACTTAACATATCTTGCATATTGACGCCCATTTGCTCCATGCCAGCGCCTTGAAATAAGTCAAACATAAGCGGTTGTTGTTCTTCTACTTCAATCGTCACAAACTCATCTTCTAACTCTCCGTTTGCGAGCTTCCAAGCGATTTGTCGCCGTTTTTCAACAATGTGTTGCTCATCGCTTCCTGTCTCCGGCTGCTCTTGTGCGCCGCCAAACAAAAGTTCGAACGGATTTTTCATCGGTTGTTTTGTTTTTCCAGGTACGAGCAATTCAACAAGACGCTTATTCGCCAACTCTTGCGCGCGATCTTTTACTTCGTTCATTTTTCTCTCTTTGACAATGCGTACGGACGTTTCGACGAGATCGCGTACCATCGATTCGACATCTCGACCGACATACCCGACTTCAGTAAATTTCGTCGCCTCTACTTTTACGAACGGAGCGCCAACAAGTTTCGCTAACCGTCGTGCAATTTCTGTTTTTCCTACGCCCGTTGGTCCAATCATTAAAATATTTTTCGGCACGACTTCATCGCGCAACTTCTCGTCTAATAAGCTGCGACGATAACGATTTCTTAACGCGATCGCCACCGCCTTTTTCGCTTCATGCTGACCGACGATAAACTGATCAAGCTTTTCAACAATTTGTTTTGGCGTTAACATGCCGCTCCCCCCTCTACAGCTCTTCGACAATAATGCAATCGTTTGTGTACACGCAAATATCGCTCGCCACTTTTAATGCTGCTTGTGCAATTTGCTTCGCTGTTAAATGTTCACCTGCATACGCTTTTAACGCTCTACCAGCTGCTAACGCATAATTTCCACCTGAACCGATCGCTAATATGCCATCGTCTGGCTCGATCACTTCGCCCGTTCCGGAAATGAGGAGTAAATGGGTGTCGTCCATGACGATTAACATCGCCTCTAACCGACGCAACACTTTATCGCTCCGCCATTCTTTCGCTAGCTCAACTGCAGCGCGCTGTAAATTTCCGTTGTATTCTTCTAGCTTTCCTTCAAACATTTCAAACAACGTGAACGCATCGGCTACCGCTCCCGCAAAGCCAGCTAACACTTTGCCATGAAAAAGTTTACGAATTTTCCGGGCGGTATGTTTCATCACGACAGCATTGCCGAACGTTACTTGACCATCGCCCGCCATCGCTCCTTTTCCTTGATGGCGAATCGCAAATATCGTCGTCGCATGAAATTGACTCATAAACATCCTCCTTATTTTCGTTATGCGCGCGGGTGGGAATGTAAATAAATGTGGCGCAAATGATCTTTCGTTACATGTGTATACACTTGCGTTGATGAAAGATGTGCATGACCTAACAATTCCTGCACAGAACGTAAATCAGCCCCTTCGTTTAACAAATGGGTCGCAAACGTATGGCGAAACGTATGGGGGCTTACTTTCAAAGAAAGTGCCGCTCGTTCGACGATGTCGTTTAAAATATGACGCACTCCTCTTGGCGTCAATGCACCGCCACGCGCATTTAAAAAAAGTACATCCGTCGGTGTCTTCGCTTTGCTTATTAGTTGCTGACGTCCGTCTTGTATATATCGTTCAAGCGCTTCTTTGGCGTACGTACCGAACGGGACATAGCGCTGTTTGTTTCCTTTGCCGGAAATTAAGATGGTACATACCGAAAAATCAATGTGTGATAAGCGAATGTTACAACATTCACTTACCCGTACACCCGTTGCATACAACAGTTCGATCATCGCCTGATTTCGTTGACCGATCGCTGTATTTAAATCATTAACAACAAACAGCTGTTCTAATTCGTCTTGGTACAAAAAATGTGGAATTTTCTGTTCTTTCTTCGGCAACGAAGCAAGGGCAAACGGATTTTCAAAAACGATTTTTTCACGCACTAAAAATTTATAAAAACTGCGCAAACTCGACATTTTTCGGGCAATCGAACGGCTAGATTGCTTCCGCTTATGAAGCTCCGTTAAAAACAGGCGAACGTCGCTGTAAGAGACATCTTGCAATCGTTTGACTTGTTCGCGCTCCATAAATTCGAAAAATTCGCCAATATCATGCTTATAACACGCAATTGTATATTCTGAATAATTTTTTTCTATTTGTAAATATTCAATAAACAAATGTAACGTAAAATTCACATTTTCCATTCGATCACCTCACAAGAGCTACTAAATAGTAGCATAATTGAGCAGCTCTTGCAATGAATTTCACAACTTTTTTAAAAAATTCTGAATTGTTTCTAACGCCCGTTCTGCATACCGTTCATTTTTTTTCTTTTTATCTTTAATCGGCTCATCAAGCGGGGCAAATAAGCCGAAATTGGCATTCATCGGCTGAAAATGTTTTGGGTTCGCTGACGTAATGTAATGCGCCATGCTGCCGATTGCTGTTTCCTGTGGAAATACGATCAGTTCTTTCCCGAGCACGTAATGTGCGGCGTTGATCCCCGCCACAAGTCCTGAGGCTGCTGACTCAACATATCCTTCAACACCGGTCATTTGTCCTGCGAAAAATAAGTCTTCTCTCTCTTTATATTGATACGTCGGCTTTAGCAACTTTGGAGAGTTCAAAAACGTATTGCGATGCATGACACCGTATCGTACAATTTCTGCTTGTTCAAGCCCCGGAATGAGACGAATGACTTCTTTTTGCGCCCCCCATTTTAAATGCGTTTGGAAACCGACAATGTTGTATAACGTCCCTGCCGCATCGTCTTGACGAAGTTGTACAACAGCATAAGGACGTTTCCCTGTACGTGGGTCTTCTAAACCGACGGGCTTCATCGGACCAAACAGCAACGTCTTTTTCCCGCGTCGTGCCATAACTTCAATTGGCATGCATCCTTCAAAATAAATTTCTTTTTCAAATTCTTTTAAAGGAACTGTTTCAGCAGAAATGAGCGCATCATAAAATCGCTCGAACTGCTCTTCTGTCATCGGGCAGTTAATGTACGCCGCTTCCCCTTTATCATAGCGAGATTTCACATACACTTTCTCCATGTTAATGCTTTCTTTTTCAATAATCGGTGCTGCCGCATCGTAAAAGTATAAATATTGTTCCCCTGTTAACGCTTGAAGCTGTTCTGAAAGCGACTGCGATGTTAGCGGGCCGGTTGCTATAATCGTCGGACCGGTTGGAATCGACGTCACTTCCTCACGCACAACAGTCACATTCGGATGATTCGTAACCATTTCTGTTACTTTCGCCGCAAATTCGTGACGATCTACTGCTAAAGCCCCACCGGCTGGGACAGAACAAGAGTCCGCTGCTTTCATAATGACAGAGTCTAATCGGCGCATTTCTTCTTTTAACACGCCAACTGCATTCGTTAATGTATTCGCACGCAACGAGTTACTGCACACAAGCTCAGCAAATTTGTCGGTATGATGCGCAGGAGTTTGTTTCACCGGACGCATTTCATACAATTTGACACGAATGCCACGTTTGGCAAGTTGCCATGCCGCTTCGCTTCCTGCTAATCCTGCTCCAATTACTGTTACTTCCATTCATATTCCCTCCTCGATAAAATGGGTGAGGGTATGCGCCTCACCTTACTGTTGTTCGTTATATTCGCATTGCGTGCATTGAATGTGCACGCTCTTTTTCCCTTTTTTCTCAACAAGCATGCCACCGCATTTCGGACACGGACGACTGATCGGTTTATCCCATGAAACAAAATCGCACGTCGGAAAACGATCACAGCCGTAAAACATTCGTTTCTTTTTGCTTTTTCGTTCCACAATGTTCCCTTCATGGCAACGCGGACATTTCACTCCGATGTCTTTGACGATCGCTTTTGTATTGCGACATTGCGGGAAGTTTGAGCAGGCGATAAACTTTCCGAAGCGCCCCATTTTGTACACCATCGGGCTTCCACATACTTCGCAATCGACATCTGCTGATTCATCAGCTATTTCAACTTTTTCCATTTCAACTTCCGCAATTTTTAACCGTTTTTCAAACTCGCGATAAAATTCATCGATGATGCGCACCCATTCGACTTTTCCTTCTTCAATATCGTCTAAGCTTTTTTCCATTTTTGCTGTAAATTCGACGTCTAAAATTTCTGGGAAAAATTGCATCATTAAATCTAGTACAATTTCACCAAGCTCTGTTGGAACGAAACGTTTGTTTTCAAGCGTGACGTAATTCCGTTTTTGAATCGTATCAAGCGTTGGTGCATATGTCGATGGGCGACCGATGCCGAGCTCTTCTAGCGTTTTCACAAGGCGGGCTTCCGTATAGCGCGGTGGAGGCTGCGTGAAATGTTGTTTTCCTTCGATATCTTTACTAAATACGCGCTCTCCTTCAACAAAGTCTGGCAATAGTCGTTGTTGCTCATCTTTCGGATCGTCCGTTCCTTCCACATACACTTTCATAAAACCTGGAAACTTGACTGTAGAACCAGTCGCACGAAAGACGACCGAGCCGTTTGATAGCTCGATTGCTACCGTATCGAGCACAGCTGGCGCCATTTGGCTTGCGATAAAGCGCTCCCAAATGAGTTTGTATAGCTGATATTGATCGCGTGTGACATGCGGCTTAATCGCGCTAGGATGACGCCAGACGGACGTTGGCCGAATCGCTTCGTGTGCGTCTTGCGCATTCGCTTTTTGTTTTTCTTTTCTTTTTTCTGTCGCTACATATGATGTTCCGAACGTCTGTTCAATATACTGCATCGCCTCTTGTTGAGCGCTTTCTGATACGCGCGTGGAGTCTGTACGCATATATGTAATTAAACCGACCGTTCCCTCGCTTCCAAGATCAATCCCCTCATATAGTTGCTGAGCAACCATCATCGTCTTTCTCGTACGGAAATTTAATTTTCGCGCCGCCTCTTGTTGTAATGACGATGTAATAAACGGGGCAACAGGATTGCGTTTTCGCTCTTTTTTCGTTACCGCTGTAACGAAAAATTCATTGCCTTGAATATGATTTAATACATGTTGTACGTCTTGCTCCGTCTTTAAATCAAATGGTTCGCTGCCCAAACGATAAAATTGCGCTTCAAATGTGTCGTTTCCCTTCATGAACGTGCCTTGAATCGTCCAATATTCTTCAGGTTGAAACGATTGAATTTCTTTTTCGCGATCAATAATTAGGCGAAGGGCAACAGACTGCACGCGTCCTGCGCTTAACCCTTTTTTTACTTTTTTCCAAAGCAACGGGCTAATGTTGTAGCCGACAAGACGATCGAGTACACGACGCGCTTGTTGTGCATGAACTAAATGCATATTAATGGTGCGCGGCTGTTCAAATGACTGTTTAATCGCATCTTTCGTAATTTCGTTAAATACGACGCGACATGGTGAATCCGTATTTAAGTCAAGTACATGTGCTAAATGCCAAGCAATCGCTTCCCCTTCGCGATCCGGGTCAGCTGCAAGAAATACTTTTTTTGCTTTTTTCGCCGCTGTTTTCAATTCTTTAATAACCGAACCTTTTCCGCGAATCGTAATATACTTCGGTTCATAATCATTTTGTATGTCAACGCCCATTTGACTTTTTGGCAAATCGCGCACGTGGCCCATTGATGCTTTTACTTTATACTTTTTTCCTAAATATCTTTCAATCGTTTTCGCCTTGGCTGGCGACTCTACAATGACTAAGTAGTCTGACATTATTTTGCCCTCCCTCAAGAGGTAATTCGTAAAGTAAAATCCTCATTATTATTAATGATGATTCGTTCATTTGTCAAACATCATTTTTCGATTTTCTCTTTCATTCATGTAAAAAGATGTCGAAATTCCTCCTCAATATCTTCACTTGACAATATTAATTTTGCTCCTTGTTGAATCAACCGATTAGTCCCGAGCGCCTCTTTTGTTGTGATGTCACCGGGAATCGCAAACACTTCTCTTCCTTGCTGGAGCGCAAAATGAGCGGTGATGAGCGAGCCGCTTCGCTCTTTTGCTTGTACAACAAGCGTACCGAGCGACAAACCGCTAATGATGCGATTGCGCATCGGAAAATGCCACGTCTGTGGGCGAACGAATGGTGGATATTCTGAAATAATTAATTGCGTTGTCATTAATTGTCGAAATAATGATTCATTTTCAGGTGGGTATATGTAATGCAATCCGCCCGCAATGACCGCAATTGTTTCACCATGATGCCGTAAACATAAACGATGTGCTTCAGCATCAATACCTTTTGCTAGTCCGCTCACAACGATCCAGCCGTTTTGGATGAGGGGTGGAAGGACGATATGCATCGCTGCGATTCCTTGGCGCGTTGGCGTCCGTGTCCCTACGACGCTAATTATTTTTTTTCGCTTAAGCAACGCCACGTTTCCTTTCGCATATAGTACCCACGGTGGATCATATATATGTTTCAGCCACTCCGGATAACCATCATCTTTTATTGTTACAATATGAATGTTTTGTTCCTCATATGTTTTTATCATACGTTTCAATTTGTGACAATGCAAATCATGGAAAAAAGCAGTGAAATGTTTTTGGGGGATCGGAAGTAGTCGTTGAAGTTGTTGTGACGAAAGATGAAAAATGGAGGCTAGCGATGGGTCTGCATGAAGCAAGCGTGCGATACTTTTCCACCCGATGCCACGACAATGATGCAAATGGATGAGCCGTTCGCGAGTTGTATCGTACATGATATCCCTCCTATTTATAAAAATCGTCCTAAGGTTTGTGCCTTAGGACGATTCGCGATTATTAATGTGTTTTACACTTTTCGTATAAGCCGCGTTCTTTTAATACAGAGATGAGCGTTTCGCCAATCACTGCTGGCGTTTCTGCGACTTTAATGCCGCATGCTGTCATCGTTTTAATTTTTTCTTCCGCCGTTCCTTTTCCGCCAGAAATGATCGCACCAGCATGTCCCATGCGCTTTCCTGGAGGTGCTGTTTGTCCGCCGATAAAGCCGACAACCGGTTTTGTCATGTTCGCTTTTACCCATTCGGCCGCTTCTTCTTCTGCCGTTCCACCAATTTCTCCGATCATAATGACCGCATATGTGTCTTCATCTTCGTTAAACGCCTTTAATACGTCGATGAAGTTTGTTCCATTGACTGGGTCACCGCCAATCCCAACCGCTGTCGATTGCCCGATGCCTGCTTGTGTTAATTGATGAACAGCTTCGTACGTTAACGTACCAGAGCGCGAAACGATACCGACATGGCCTTTTTTATGAATATAGCCTGGCATAATGCCGATTTTGCATTCTTCCGGTGTAATGATACCAGGGCAGTTTGGTCCGATTAAGCGCGTTTTCTTTCCTTCCATATAGCGCTTCACTTTTACCATGTCTAGTACCGGAATGCCTTCTGTAATACAAACAACTAAATCGATTTCCGCATCAACTGCTTCCATAATTGCATCGGCAGCAAATGCTGGCGGAACGTAAATGACAGAGGCGTTCGCACCTGTTTTTTCAACCGCTTCAGAAACCGTATCAAACACAGGTACCCCTTCAACTTCCGTGCCACCTTTTCCTGGTGTTACCCCACCAACAATGTTTGTGCCGTACTCAATCATTTGTTTCGTATGGAACAACCCTTGTGAACCTGTAATTCCTTGTACAATGACTTTCGTATCTTTATTAACAAAAACGCTCACGTTTCTCCCATCCCTTCTATTAGCTTACTAGCGAAACGATTTTTTGCGCGCCGTCTGCCATCGATTCAGCGGCTGTAATATTTAATCCGGACTCTTCTAAAATCTTTTTCCCTAATTCAACGTTCGTTCCTTCTAAACGAACGACAAGCGGAAGATTTAAACCAACTTGTTTCGTTGCCTCAACAATTCCGTTAGCGATGACGTCACATTTCATAATGCCCCCGAAAATGTTAACGAAAATACCTTTAACATTCGGGTCGGATAAAATGATTTTAAACGCTTCTGTTACTTTTTCTGTCGTCGCACCGCCACCAACATCTAAAAAGTTTGCCGGCTCGCCACCGTAATATTTAATGATGTCCATCGTCGCCATCGCTAAGCCTGCACCGTTAACCATGCAACCAATGTTTCCGTCAAGCGAAATGTAGTTTAAATCGTATTTTGACGCTTCAATTTCTTTTGGATCTTCTTCGTCTAAATCGCGATATTCTAAAATGTCTTTATGGCGATATAACGCGTTTGAATCAAAGTTAAGCTTCGCATCAAGCGCCATTACTTTTCCATCACCCGTTACGACAAGCGGGTTAATTTCAGCGATTGAGCAATCTTTTTCAACGAACACTTGATATAAGCCTAACATAAATTTGACTGCTTGATTGACAAGCTCTTTCGGAATATTGATGTTAAATGCCATGCGGCGCGCTTGGAACGCTTGTAGGCCGACAGCTGGGTCGATATACTCTTTAAAAATTTTCTCCGGCGTTTTCGCTGCGACTTCTTCAATTTCTGTTCCGCCTTCTTCTGATCCCATTAATACTACGCGGGACGTCGCACGATCAACAACAAGCCCGATGTAATATTCCTTTTTAATGTCGCATCCTTCTTCGATTAAAAGACGCTTTACTTCTTTTCCTTCTGGACCTGTTTGATGTGTGACAAGCACTTTCCCTAACAGCTCACTCGCATATGTACGAACTTCTTCTAAACTTTTTGCGACTTTTACTCCCCCTGCTTTTCCGCGACCGCCGGCATGAATTTGCGCTTTCACGACACAAACGCTACTGCCGAGCTCTTTCGCCGCCTCAACCGCTTCTTCAACCGTGAACGCCACGCGGCCGTTCGGCACGCTTACTCCGTAGCTTCTGAGGATCTCTTTTCCTTGATACTCATGAATATTCATACCCCATCCTCCTATGTATAAAAATAAAAGTACTAGCGCTTTCATTGTATAATGATACTTTGTCAGTTGTCTACCATTTAGACAGAAAATTCTTTAACAAAAGAAAAAGAAGCGATCGTTGTCATCGCCCCTCCACCTTTTTTTCGACTTGATAAATAAATGCAAATACTTCAGCAACAACTTTGTACAGTTCTTCTGGAATCGTTTCGTTTAATTGTAATTGACCGAGCATCGTCGCGAGCGTTTCATCTTCATAAATGGGGACGTCGTATTGTTTCGCGCGTTCAATGATGCGATCAGCCACAGCTCCTTCTCCTTTTGCTACAACGACAGGGGCGATATGTTGTTCGTCGTACGATAAAGCAACGGCGCGCTTTCGTTTCATATGCGATAATCGACTCCTTTATAAGAAAATGGTTCAACAAGTAAACGGTCACTTCGCTTGTTCATCGGCGTTTTAACGGAAATAGAAGAAAGCGTGTAGCCATGTTCAGCAAGCTTCTCCTTTAGTGACGGCTCAAGGGCGGACGCATACAGTTCCACACGAGGCGTGTCATTGATGATCGAAATATGAACGATACGTTGTTGAATATGAACGTCTACAATCGTTTCTTTTAACGTCGCAAGCGTCAAATAAAATAAAATGCGACAATAGTCTGTATCCATTTTTCCGTTTTCTCGTTGTTTTCCGCGCCATTGAATCGTCACATCTGTTGCATGCGTCCCGATGAATAACGGAAATTGAGTAAATATATGTTGGAGCGAATCGTTGTTTGTTGATAACAACTGATATGCTTTCACTCGATCAAGTAATGAGATAATCTCCATTTTTAACTCACCTGGCGCTTCTTCTGCTGCTGTTTGCAATAAAACGAGCCACTCATCTTGTTGTTTCATCGTCTCTTCAAGCAGTTGTTGAATATGTTCAGGCGAAAAAGAAGAAAGCGTCGGCATATGGCGCAAATAAGAAGAAAGTTTTGCTAACGTTCCTTTCGGGTGAAAGCGATCGATCATCATCGCCAGCGTGAGTTGTTGTTCATATAGCGGTCGATCATCTTGCAAAGCAACGAACGCACGAAATATATCATCACGAAGCGGCAAATCGTGCATGAACAGCCATTTGATTGCTTGGGCTTCTTTTTTACCACCTGTTTGCAACCATTGTCGAATGAGGGACATGTCATGTTTTTTAAATGTAAAAGATTCATCCATCATCCAACGAACGAGCGCCTTCGTTTGTTCATTCATCGGTAAACGAAAATAACGGCTGACGCTTTCTTCATCTGTCAACTTTGCTGTATGTTGCAATATTTTCAGCTCAAGTGGGGATGTTTTTTGCACGTGAAACGTATATGTTTCACCTTCTTTAACAGGTGACTGCAGTTCGGCCGTCAGCGTATGACTGCCGATCCGAACGAGCGCTGTCCGATCTTCGGTTATTTTTTCGATTTTTCCATAAATGATGTCACCAACGTGAAACGTCGGTGCTTTCGGTAAACGTATCGTTTGTGCATCATCAAATAACGTACGCAACCATTGAACGTTCATCTCATTCTCCTCGCTTTAATCGTTCGCGAATCGGCGCAAACGAACGACGATGTTCTTCAATGACTCCATATCGCTCAATCGCTTGCAAATGCTCTTTCGTGCCGTATCCCATATGCTTTTCAAATCCGTATTGTGGATATTTCTCACCTAACTGTTTCATCATGCGATCGCGCGTCACTTTCGCGATAATGGAACTTGCTGCAATGGAGACGCTATGCGCATCCCCTTTAATGATCGATGTTTGTGGAATAGATAGTGGAATGTGCATCGCATCAATGAGCAAATGCTCGGGAGCGATCGCAAGCGCGTGGACAGCTTGCATCATCGCTTTTTTCGTCGCTTCGTAAATGTTTAGCTCATCAATTTCGCGTGCGCTAACGATGCCAATACCGATCGCAAGCGCCGTTTGTTGAATGATAGAAAACAACTGCTCTCGCTTCATTTCCGATAGTTTTTTTGAATCGTCTACATGAGGGAGATACACATCTTTTGGTAAAATCACTGCTGCGGCAACAACCGGACCAGCTAGCGGCCCTCGTCCTACTTCATCTACCCCCGCGATGTAGCGGATTCCTTTGTCGTATAGCGCCTGTTCATATCGCAACATATGCAAAAAACGTTCGCGTTCCCGTTTTTCTTCTTCTTTTTGCTTATACCATTGTTGAACGAGGCGTTGGACGCCTTTTCGCTCATCGTGTAATAGTTTTTGAAACCATTCATCTGTTTCATCGTGAATCGTTTGTAGTCTTTTTTTTATTTCTTGTATATTCACCGTCATCACTCCTTATCCCTTATATCGACAAATAAACAAAAAAATAAAGGCTCGCTTATGCGAACCTTACAGGCGATCAAAACTGAGCCGGCCTAATTTTTCTGTACGAATATCGCGCAACACAAGCTCAGCAACTTTATCGTAGTCGACGACACCACCAGCGGCTAAACAGCCTCGTTTTTTTCCGATGTCATCAAACAATTGGACGATGTCTTCTGGAATGTCCGCAAGCGCATATCGTTCTTTTAAACGATCGGGATAATGAGTAGATAAAAAACGTAACGCATACACAGCAACGTCTTGTAAGTTTAAAATGGTATCTTTAATCGCTCCCGTTGTTGCAAGTTTGTATCCGACTTCTTCATCTTCAAACTTCGGCCATAAAATTCCAGGCGTATCAAGTAGCTCGAGCTCTTTGCCGACTTTAATCCATTGTTGCGCTTTTGTCACTCCCGGTGTATCGCCTGTTTTGGCAATATGTTTTCCTGCGAGTCGGTTAATGAGCGTTGATTTTCCGACGTTTGGAATGCCGACAATAAGCGCACGCATCGCCCGAGGACGTTTAATTCCCTTCGCTATCATTTTTTCAAATTTTGGGCGCAACTTCTCTTTTGCGACCGCTACCATTTGCTTGACGCCTGTTCCGCTTTGCGAATCGATCGCAATGGCGTCAATTTGCTGTGCAGCGAAAAAGTCGATCCATTGTTTTGTCACATCGGGATCAGCCATATCCGCTTTGTTTAACAATATGATGCGCGGTTTATTCGCCACAATTTCATCAATTAACGGATTGCGCGATGAAATAGGAATGCGGGCATCTACTAGCTCAAATACGATATCGATAAGTTTTAATTTTTCTGTCACTTCCCGTTTCGCTTTTGCCATATGGCCAGGGAACCATTGAATCGTCATCGTTGCCACCTACTTTAGTTATGTTATTCAACAATGCGCGCATCAGAAAGAGGCCAATAAACGACCGACGTTTTCCCTACAACTTTTTCCATCGGAATAAATCCGATATGGCGACTATCTTTGCTGTATCTGCGATTATCTCCGAGCACGAATAAATGACCTTCAGGAACGGTTTTTCGTCCCCACAATTCTTCAAGTGTAAACGACTCTGTTAATGGGCCATCAAACAGTTGTTTTTTCTCGTCATCTAAGTAAGGTTCTTTGTAAGGCTTCCCGTTGACGTATAACGTATCATTTTTATATTCAATCCGGTCGCCTGGCAATCCAATGACGCGCTTAATATAATCTTTTCCTTCTTCGGCATGAAACACAATAATATCAAACCGTTCTGGCTCGCCAATTTTATAGGCGATTTTATTGACGATCATTCGGTCTTGATTATGTAACGTCGGCATCATCGACTCCCCTTCAACGATGATTGGGGCGAAAATGAAATAGCGAATACCTCCTGCTAATGCCACCGCAATGAAAATCGCTTTTAACCATTCAAACCATTCATTCTTTTGTTTTTCCATCCTTCTCCCACCTATATGATGAATGTTGAAAAAGGAGCTTGATGATCAAGCTCCTTGCAATCATTTCTTTTGTGTTAGATGATTTCTTTGATGCGTGCTGCTTTACCGCGGAGTTGACGCAAGTAGTACAATTTCGCACGACGAACTTTACCGCGACGAACAACTTCTAATTTAGCAATCTTCGGCGTGTGTAATGGGAATGTACGCTCAACACCTACACCGTAAGATACTTTACGAACTGTAAATGTTTCGCTAATTCCACCACCACGACGCTTGATAACAACGCCCTCGAATACTTGGATACGTTCACGGTTTCCTTCAACAACTTTCACGTGAACGCGCACTGTGTCACCAGGGCGAAATTCTGGAAGATCGTTACGTAGTTGTTCTTTTGTAATTTCTTGAATTAAATGATGCATCATCTTCATCTCCTTCCAACAGATGCTCATGCTTATGTGTATCGTTCATAGCAGCGGAACATCGTTTTACGTGCGACATAAGTCACAACGTTTATACTATCATAAAGATGTAACGGATGCAATAGTTACCGTTCGTTTTTTTTCCATTGTTCGATCCATTTTTTTTGTTGTTCCGTTAACTCATACGTTTCGAGCAAATCTGGCCGGCGCAACCATGTGCGGCGCAACGATTCTTTTTGACGCCACTCTTCAATTAAACGGTGATTACCTGAAAGAAGGACATCTGGTACTTTCATGCCACGAAAATCGGCTGGGCGCGTATAATGTGGGTGTTCGAGCAAACCAGAGCTATAAGAATCAAGCATAGAGGAATGCTCGTTGCCGAGCACGCCAGGAAGCAAACGAACGACGCTATCAATGACGACCATCGCTGCCAGTTCTCCGCCCGTTAAGACGTAATCGCCAATGGAAATTTCGTCCGTCACGAGATGTTCACGAATGCGTTCGTCATATCCTTCGTAATGTCCGCAAATGAAAATGATGTGTCGTTCTTTAGCGAGTTCCTCCGCTTTTTTTTGCGTATATCGTTCACCTTGAGGACAAAGCAAAATCACGCGCGGACGATGCTCGCTTTGCTTCGTTAAATGATCAACCGCATCAAAAATCGGTTGCGGCTTCAATACCATGCCAGCCCCACCGCCGTAAGGGTAGTCGTCTACCGTCTGATGTTTATTATCGGCAAATTCGCGAAAATTGACGAGCTGAAATGTAACGGCACCTTTTTCTTGCGCACGTTTTAAAATCGACTCGTTCAACACGCCAGTAAACATATTTGGAAATAAGGTGAGCACATCGATTTTCATTCGTCGAGCAATCCTTCCATCACATGAATCGTAATCGTTTTGTTTTCAACATCGACTTGTTTGACGACATCATCAATGTAAGGGATTAACACATCTCCGCCTTTTTTTCGTTTGACGACCCATACGTCATTTGCACCTGGCGTTAAAATTTCTTTTATTTCGCCAATCGGTTCACCATCCTCGGTCACAACTGTGCAACCGATAATTTCGTGAAAATAATATTCACCTTCGTTAAGCGGTTGCAATTGCGTTTCTGGTATTTTAATAATCGCCCCTTTAAATGGTTCGACTAAGTTGATGTTATCGTATCCTTCGAACGTTAATAAATCAAACGACTTATGAACTCGATGGCTCGCCACTTTGACTTCAACCGGTGGCTTATTTTCCATAAAAATATATAATACATTCCCGATTTTATACCGCTCTTCTGCAAAATCTGTGCGTGAAATGACGCGCACTTCACCGCGAATACCGTGCGTATTGACAATTTTTCCGACATGAAACCATTTCACAACGATCACCCCTCGCGTATATCCACAACGATTCCGTCTTCAATGACAATCGTTTTCGGAGGCGACCAACGCGCACCAATGTGAACGTCGATAATCGCCTCGACTTCTCTTTCTTTAATTTCGCTTCCTATCGGTAATATGCGCAATTGTTCAAGAAGGAAATCAAGTTCCGCTATTTTTTGGCGGCGAATTTGCATTTCTCGTCCAAATTTTTCTTTAATTTGTTTTTGTGAAAACGATGTTTGTTTTTCCATTCGTTTTTGTTCAAAGATGAGCTGCTCACATTGTTGTTCCAGTTGTTGTTTTTGTTGCATAAATTGTTGAATGAGTTGCTGCTTACTGTTCTCAGTTAATCGCTGTCTCACTTCCACTTTTTGAATGATTTTCATGGCGCACCGCCTTTCTGAACGAAAAAAGGGGAGGTGTCTTCCCTCTCCCTTACTCTTCGATGCGTACGTCTATTCGCTTCTTTGACTCATTGGCTGCTTGAACAACGGTGCGAATGGCTTGAATCATTCGCCCGTTTTTTCCGATCACTTTCCCAACGTCTTCGTGATGAAGCGCGATCGCATATGTGATCGATTGTTGTTGTTCCGTTTCGCGAATGACGACGCATTCCGGATGATCGACAAGTGACCGAACAATCGTCTCAAGCAACGTTTTCATATATTACTTTCCGTACTTTAAGTTGTGGAATTTTTCTAAAATTCCTTGTTTTGAAAGCAAGTTGCGCACTGTGTCAGATGGTTTTGCGCCGTTTTGCAACCATTTTAATGCAAGCTCTTCATTAATTTTAATTTCTGCAGGCTCTGTTAACGGATTATATGTGCCGATTGTTTCGATGAAACGACCGTCACGTGGAGAACGAGAGTCTGCAACAACGATACGATAAAATGGTGATTTTTTTGCACCCATACGTTTTAAACGAATTTTTACTGCCATGATTATAGCACCTCCGAAAATATTTCACACAAGATAGTATATTAGCAATAAACGTTTTGTTTGTAAAGTGTTTTTTCTTAACACTGTTATTTTGTTTACATGAACGGGAAACGGAACCCTTTCTTCTTCCCCTTTGGCATGGTTGTCATCATTTTCATCATTTTTTTCATTTCGTCAAACTGTTTCAGCAAGCGGTTGACGTCTTGAACCGTCGTTCCGCTCCCTTTTGCAATTCGCTTTTTGCGACTAGAGTTAATGATGTCTGGGTTCATTTTTTCTTCTTTTGTCATCGAACGAATAATCGCTTCGACGCGGCTAATTTGCTTTTCGTCAATTTGTAAGTTGTTTAAACCTTTCACTTTGTTAGCGCCCGGCAACATTTTTAAAAGTTCATCGAGCGGACCGAGTTTGCGCACTTGCCCAAGCTGTTCTAAAAAGTCGTCAAGTGTAAATGATGCGGTGCGCATTTTTTGTTCGAGCTCTTTTGCCTTTTCTTCATCGACAGCGGCTTGCGCTTTTTCAATGAGCGTCAACACGTCCCCCATACCTAAAATGCGCGACGCCATCCGCTCCGGATGAAACGGCTCAAGCGCATCGAGCTTTTCGCCCATACCGACAAACTTAATTGGCGTATTTGTGACCGCTTTAATCGATAAGGCTGCCCCGCCTCGCGTATCACCATCAAGCTTCGTCAAAATGACGCCCGTCAGTCCAAGTTGTTCGTTAAAGCTTTGCGCGACGTTGACCGCATCTTGTCCTGTCATCGCATCGACAACGAGAAAAATTTCATCGGGTTTCGTCACTTCTTTAATTTGTTTCAATTCATCCATGAGCGCTTCATCAATGTGCAGACGCCCTGCCGTATCGATTAATACGTAATCATAATGCTCTTCTTTTGCTTTTGCGATCGCTTGTTTCGCAATTTCCACCGGGCTCACTTGATCGCCGAGCGAAAACACAGGGATGTTCAACTGCTTCCCTAACGTCTCAAGCTGTTTAATCGCTGCTGGGCGATAAATGTCAGCTGCGACAAGCAACGGTTTACGATTATGTTTTTTACGTAATAAATTCGCTAATTTTCCCGTTGTCGTCGTTTTTCCTGCCCCTTGCAAACCGACCATCATGACAACCGTTGGCGGACGGCTCGCTACGGCAATTTTGCTGTTTTCTCCCCCCATCAGCTCCGTCAATTCTTCTTTTACGACTTTAATGACTTGCTGTCCTGGGGTCAAACTTTTCATTACTTCTTGTCCGACAGCTCGTTCGCTTACTTTTTTCACGAAGTCTTTGACGACTTTAAAATTGACGTCCGCTTCTAATAGCGCGAGCCGCACTTCACGCATCATTTCTTTTACATCGGCTTCCGTGACTTTGCCTTTGCCACGAATTTTATTCATGACATGTTGCAGACGGTCGGCCAATCCTTCAAATGCCATCGTTACCGCCCCCTACTCTAATTTCTCCAACTCCATAACGAGCCCCATCAGCTCCTCATCGTTCGGATAGCGTTCAGCTATATGCGTTTTTAATCGGTGCAATAGTTTATGACGTTGTTGAAACTTTTGAAAGAGCAATAGCTTTTGCTCATAGTCTTCTAGCATCGCTTCCGTCCGTTTAATGTTATCGTATACAGCTTGACGACTCACTTCGTACTCTTCGGCAATTTCACCGAGGGAGTAATCATCTAAATAGTAAAGGGACATATAGTTTCGTTGCTTCGGCGTCAACAACGATTGGTAAAAGTCGTATAAATAGTTCATTCTCGTTGTTTTTTCTAGCATGAAACTCCCCCCTGTTAAGTGAAACGCCTTTACATGAATTTAGTGTATATGTTTTAGCTGATACTGTCAAGTTATTCTCCTTGCTCCTCTTCTCGTTCCATAAACGATGAAAATAACCCATACACGAATTGTTCGGCGTTAAACGGCTCTAAATCGTCCATTTTCTCTCCTAAACCGACAAATTTCACCGGAATGTTTAACTCATGGCGGATCGCTAATACGATGCCACCTTTTGCTGTTCCATCCAGTTTCGTAAGCACAATGCCGGTGACGTTCGTCGCTTCTTTAAATGTTTTTGCTTGGCTCATCGCATTTTGCCCTGTTGTTGCATCTAGCACGAGCAATACTTCGTGCGGTGCGCCCGGCACTTCGCGTTCAATGACGCGTCTCACTTTTTCAAGCTCTTTCATTAAATTCACTTTGTTTTGTAAGCGGCCAGCTGTATCACACAACAAAATGTCAACGTTGCGCGATTTAGCCGCTTGAATCGCATCGTACATGACCGCAGCCGGATCGGACCCAGCCGATTGTTTAATGACTTCCACGCCGACTCGCTCGCCCCATACTTCAAGCTGTTCAATTGCACCTGCCCGGAACGTATCGCCAGCGGCAAGCATCACTTTTTTTCCTTCGCTTTTTAATTTGTACGCAAGTTTCCCGATCGTCGTCGTTTTTCCAACGCCGTTGACACCGACAAATAAAATGACCGTCAAGCCGTTTGGTTGAATGTTTAGTTCTGTCGTTTCATCGCCGCTTGCTTCGTAAATGTCAATCAATTTTTCGGAAATGACGCTATACATTTCTTTCGGGTCTTGAATGTTGCGACGTTTCACTTCCATTTTTAACTCATCGATAAAATCCATGACCGTTGCGACACCAACGTCTGAGGCGATTAAAATTTCTTCTAGCTCCTCAAAAAACTCTTCATCTACTTTTCGATAGCGCGCGATTAGATCGTTCACTTTTCCTGCGAAAGAGTCGCGCGTTTTTTCTAAACCACGTTTAAACTTTTCCGTTACTGTATCCGCTTGTTTTGCGATTTTTTCTTTTAATTTTTTAAAAAAGCTCACCGTTTCTCATCCTTTCTTTTCAGCTACTTCTTCTAGTCGAACAGAAACGAGCTTCGATACACCTGATTGTTGCATCGTTACTCCATATAGTACATCTGCTTCTTCCATCGTTCCTTTTCGATGGGTAATGACGATAAATTGTGTATCGTCGCTAAACTTCTTTAAATATTTCGCATATCGTTGTACGTTCGCCTCATCAAGTGCTGCTTCTACTTCATCAAGCACGCAAAACGGAACAGGTCGAACATTTAAAATGGCGAACAAAAGCGCAATCGCCGTCAATGCTCGCTCCCCGCCTGATAATAAACTTAAATGTTGTAGTTTTTTCCCCGGTGGCTGTGCGACAATGTCGACACCCGTATGGAGTAAATCGTTCGGATCAGTCAACTGTAAATCGGCCTTTCCTCCTCCAAACAATTCAACGAACACGCGTGCAAATTGCGTCCGAATTTGCTCAAACGTTGTCGCAAATCTTCGTTTCATTTCATCGTCCATTTCATCAATCACTTGATATAACGTATCTTTTGCCTGTTGTAAGTCTTCTTTTTGTTCAGTTAAAAAGCGGTGGCGTTCAGAGACACGTTCATATTCTTCAATCGCACCGAGATTGACCGTTCCAAGTTCATCAATAGCGAGCTGGATGAGCTTCACTTTTTTCCGCGCCTCTTGAGCAGGGATATGGAGCGGGAACGCTTCTTTCGCTGCTTCGAATGACAGTTTGTATTCTTCACGAAGGCGGTTTAGTAAGTGGTCAAGCTCCATATCGAAGCGAGCAAGCTTCACTTCCTCGTCTTTTAGCGTATCTGTGAGTTGTTTATGTTGTCGTTTCAATTCTTTTATTTCTTTTTCGAGTTGCTCAAGCTTTGTTTGATAATGTAACCGCTGTTCACGTCGGCTAGCAATAAGTTCAATCGTTTCCTCTTTTTGTTTCGTTTTTTCTTCGCATATTCGCTCGAGCTGTTGTTCATCTTCCGTTTGTTCGTTCGTATGGCGTACAAGTTCATTGCGTTCTTTTTCGATGTGCGTAAGTGTTCGCTTCACTTCCTCCCATTCTTCCGTTAGTCGATGCACATGTTGCTCTTCATTTCTGACGTGTTCTTGCTTTTCAGCGAGCGCGACTTTCAATGCGGTCAACTTTTCTTGCATTTGCTCCTTCGATTGCTGCTCTAACTGTTTTTTTTCTGTCCATTGTTTCACTTGTTCATCGATAGAAGCAATATGTTTCTCAAGTGTATGGAGCGAATGCATAATATCGTGAAGTCGAGCAGTCAATTGTTTCTTTTCTTCTTCGAGCGTCTGTCTTTCATAGCGATATACAGCGAGTCGTTCGTCCATATGTTTTTTACGAAGGTTTAGTTCCATCCATGCGCTTTTTTCTTCTTGCAGCTCCATACGGCTTGCTTCTAGCTCAGTATAAAGCGCTGTTCGCTCTTGCTCAGCTTGTGCAATGGCTTCTTTTTCTCGTTGTACAAGCTGTTCAAGCTCGATCGTTTTTTGCTCGACATCGCGCCAATGTGCTGTCACTTCTTCAAGCTCACGCGCACGACTAAATAATGAGCTTGTCTGTTTATTTACCGTTCCTCCCGTCATCGCCCCGCCTGGATTCACAACATCCCCTTCTAGCGTGACGAGACGATAGCGGTATTGCAATTGGCGAGCAAGCTCATTTGCCCCTTTTAAATCACGTGTAACAATGACTGTTCCAAGAATGTTTGTCATAATGTTTTCGTACGTTGCTTCATACGAAATTAATTCGGAAGCAATGCCAACGTAAGCGGGGTGTTTGGCAATGTTTTCCCGAACGGATGGAGGAAATAGTTTTCGCTGAATAACGTCGAGCGGCAAAAACGTCGCTCGTCCATACTTATTTTGCTTTAAAAATTGAATGGCTTCACGCGCGCTTTGTTCGTTTTTTACGACGATATGTTGCGCCGCTCCCCCGAGCGCCACTTCGATCGCTGTTTCAAGCTCAGATGGCACCGTCATCAACTCAACAACCGCTCCATGAATGCCGTTTAACCGATCTTTTGCTTTTAATACTTCTTTTACCCCTTGGAAAAATCCAGCATACTCTTGTTGCATCGCCTCTAACATTTCTTTTTTTGATTTTACTTTTTGTACATATTGATACGCTTCATATAACGTCGTTTCTTTTTTTCGATATTGTTCTTTTCGTGCGGTCAATTGTTCTTCTTTTGTTTGAAGCGTTTGCTCTTGTTTAGCGATGCGTTCTTGCAACTCATGGATGAGTTTTTGTTTTTGTTCCCATTGTTCAACGATCTGTTCGTATGCTTGAATATGTTCGTTGTTTGCAGTGACGAGCTGCTGTTGTTTTTCTTCATTTTTTTGCAACTGGGACTCAATGTGCATGCGCTCATTTTTTAACGTCGCTTGTTCGTGAACGAGATCAATGTATTCGCTTTTTAGCCGTTCAATTTCTTCCTCCGCTTTTGGACCGTAAGCAGAAAGGACGTTGTTTTGTTCTTTTAATTGCGCTTGAAGCGCTTGCACATCTGTTTGAAGCTGTTGCAGCACTTTCTTTTTTTCAGCAATTGTCGCTTCAAGTGCACGTTCTCGCTCAGCAAGTTGCCCCATCGTTTGCTCCATTTGCTGTTGTTGCTTGTAGGCGTTGCTTTTTCGCTCTTTTAATAACTGTTTTTTCCCTTCCATTTTCTCAAGCTCTTCGCTAACAAGCAACAATACTTGCTGTAAGCCATCTATCGACTCATCAAGCGCTGTCAGTTCATGACGCAACTGAGCGATGTGCGCTTCTTCTTTTTGTAACGTCGTCGCTAATTCCATTTCGTTTTGTTGATGTAAAGCGAGTTGTTTTTTCAACGCTTCCCATTTTTCATGTAGCTGCTCGATTTCATAAACAATTAAGCCGACTTCATATGTTTGTAACTGCTCTTTTTTCTCAAGATATTCGTTGGCGATTGACGCTTGTTGTTTCAACGGCTCGAGCTGCTGGTTTAGTTCGTGTAAAATATCTTGCACACGCTGCAAATGATCTTCTGTTTCGTTTAGTTTTTGCTCTGCCTTTTTTTTCCTTGTTTTATATTTTAAGACGCCCGCTGCATCTTCAAAAATCATGCGGCGATCTTCCGCTTTACTGCTTAAAATTTCTTCTACTTTTCCTTGACTAATGATGGAGAAAGCTTCACGACCAACGCCAGAATCCATAAATAAATCGACAATATCTTTTAAACGGCAAGGCTGGTTATTAATAAAAAATTCGCTATCGCCGGAACGATAGACACGTCTTGTTATACTTACTTCTTCGTATTCGAGCGGCAAAAATTGATCGCTATTATCGAGCGTTAATG
Organism: Anoxybacillus sp. CHMUD; assembly: GCF_013096965.1. Classification (NCBI taxonomy): domain Bacteria; kingdom Bacillati; phylum Bacillota; class Bacilli; order Caryophanales; family Anoxybacillaceae; genus Anoxybacillus; species Anoxybacillus sp. CHMUD. The sequence continues at coordinate 112,139 of NZ_SDLG01000002.1, read as the reverse complement.
TCACTTCCGCCACGTTTAACGGCTTGCGTGATTCGCTTCCCGAAAAAATGACGTCTTCCATTTTTGCGCCGCGAAGCGACTTGGCGGACTGTTCACCAAGCACCCAACGAATCGCGTCTGTAATGTTGCTTTTTCCACTTCCGTTCGGACCGACGATCGCCGTCATCCCCGGAACAAAATCGATGGAAATACGATCCGCAAAAGATTTAAATCCGATAGCTTCTAAACGCTTGAGGAACACATATATCCCCCTTTATCCAAAAAAATGTCACAACAAGCAAGGCTGTCCTTTCGCACCGGATCAGCCTTGTTGTAATTGTTTTAGCTTAGCTAATGCCATTTGCGCGGCGCGCTGCTCTGCCTCTTTTTTCGAGCGCCCAACTCCAACACCGAGCTCCTCGCCATTTAACGATACGCGCGATACGAACTCTTTATTATGAGCAGGACCTCGTTCTTGTAAAATTTTATATTCTAATACTCCACTTCCATCACGTTGTACAAATTCTTGTAGTTGACTTTTGTAATCCATCACATGAGAAAAAGCACCTTCGCGGATTTTTGGGAAAATCGTTTTCCCTAAAAATTGCACGACCGTCTCCATACCTTGATCTAAATAAAGCGCTCCGATAAAAGCTTCAAATACGTCGGCTAACAACGACGGACGCATGCGACCACCCGTTAGTTCTTCCCCTTTACCGAGCAACACGAGATCGCCAAACGACAATGCATGGGCAAACGTAACAAGCGACGGTTCACAGACGATCGCTGCCCGCATTTTTGTTAATTCCCCTTCGCTCATTTGTGGAAACTGTTCAAATAAATATTGTGAAACGGTCAATTCTAAGACAGCATCCCCTAAAAATTCAAGACGCTCATTGTCTTCATGCAGCCGCTTGCGATGCTCATTCACATATGATGAATGGGTAAATGCTTGAATGAGTAGTTTTTCATTACGAAAAAAAATACCTATTTGTTCTTGAAATTGTTTAAATTTCACGTACGGTCGTTGTTTTGACATGCATATGAACCCCCAACTATAAACGTAAAAAGCATAGAAAGCCCCGCTTACAAAACGGGACTTTGCTTATTATGATAGACGGCTCTTTATGTAGTTAACTGCGTCACCTACAGTCACGATTTTTTCCGCCTCTTCATCTGAAATTTCCATATCAAACTCATCTTCTAATTCCATAACAAGCTCAACAACATCAAGCGAGTCTGCTCCTAAATCTTCTTTGAATGAAGACTCGAGCGTCACTTGTGACTCTTCAACACCAAGGCGATCAACGATAATTTTCGTTACACGCTCTAATACGTCTGCCATTTTATTCACCTCCCCTCAAGCTATTATAATGAATTATATCAGAAAATAAAACGAATTTTTACATCACCATACCGCCGTCGACGTGAATTGTTTGTCCTGTTATATAGCTTGCCCCGTCTGAGACGAGAAACGCGACGACATGTGCAATATCTTCTGGGTTACCGAAACGAGCGAGGGGGATTGGCTGCAACATCGCTTGGCGCACATCTTCGCTTAGTTGATCGGTCATATCTGTCGTAATAAATCCAGGCGCAACGGCATTGACGGTAATGTTTCGACTCGCGAGTTCTTTTGCTGCTGTTTTCGTCAGTCCGATCACACCTGCTTTCGCTGCGACATAGTTTGCTTGCCCTGGGTTGCCGCTTACACCGACAATGGACGCTACGTTCACAATTCGACCGTATCGCTGTTTCATCATTGGGCGTGTGACGGCTTTTGTACATAAAAAGACGCCTTTTAAGTTCGTATTAATGACCGCATCCCATTCTTCTTCTTTCATGCGCATAAGCAAGTTGTCGCGCGTAATGCCTGCGTTGTTCACTAAAATATCAACGCGACCCCAGCGCTCAAGCACTTCTTTCACCATGCGTTCGACTGCCTCGTTATTTGCGACGTCCGCTTGTACAGCAAACGCTTCGCCACCATGCTCAACAATTTGAGCGACAACTTCATTTGCTTTCGCTTCACTTCCTGCATAATTGACCGCTACTTTTGCACCAAGACGAGCTAAATGTAAAGCAATTTCACGCCCAATACCACGTGACGCCCCGGTCACAATCGCTACTTTCCCTTCCATGCTTCATTCCCCTTTCAACGCCGTCACCGTCGCTATAAACGAAGCTTCATCAAAAATCGAATGGACGTTGACATGACGGTTTATTTTTTTTACTAGACCGCTTAATACTTTTCCAGGACCGATTTCGATAAACGTATCTACACCCAAGTCAATCATCGTTTGAACAGATTGCTCCCAACGAACTGGAGAGTATAACTGTTCAACGAGACGTTGTTTGATTTCTGTTGGATTTGTCATCGGCTCAGCTGTCACATTTGAAATGACTGGCACAGCGCTTTCTTGAAACGCCAACGTATCAAGTACCGATAAAAACTGTTCTGCCGCCGGTTTCATTAAAAGGGAGTGGAACGGCCCGCTTACTTCGAGCGGAATGACTCGCTTCGCTCCTTTTTCTTTTGCCAGTTGTGACGCTCGCTCAACCGCTTCTTTCGCTCCTGAAATGACAATTTGTCCCGGACAGTTTAAGTTCGCTAATTGAACCGGAGATGATTCCGTTGAAGCTTCATCGACTACTTGTTGCAATAAAGCTTCATCCATCCCAAGCACCGCAGCCATCGTTCCTTGTCCTGATGGCACTGCTTTTTCCATAAATTCTCCGCGCTTACGCACCGCATATACAGCGTCAGAAAACGACAGCACCGATGCTGCAACAAGTGCACTATATTCCCCGAGGCTATGTCCTGCCACATAATGCGGAGCAATACCTGCTTCTTTTACTTTTTGCAAAAACGCGATGCTTGTCGTGAGTAATGCTGGTTGGGCATTTTCTGTTTTTGTTAATACATCTTGTGGTCCTTCAAAAATAAGTTGTGACAAAGAAACTTGCAATCGTTCATCCGCTTGGCGAAAAACAGCTGCTACTTTTTCATCTTTTTCCGCCCACTCTTTTCCCATACCAACCGTTTGTGAACCTTGTCCTGGAAAAATAAATGCGATTTTCCCCATCATGTCACCTCTTATTTATTTTATTTCCGCTATCGATTGTTTCACCGTCTGTATAACGTCGTTTACGACCATTTCACGCGCTTGGCGCACCGCATGAAAAATGGCGTGCGCATCCGATGAACCGTGCGCTTTAATGACAGGTGCTCGTAAACCGAACAGTGCTGCACCGCCATATTCTGCATAATCCATTTTTTTCTTCAACTGCATAAGTTGTGGCTTTAAAGCAAGCGCCGCCATTTTGCTTACAACATTGCTTGTCAATGCCGATTTTAACATCGAGAAAACAGCGATTGCCGTGCCTTCGATCGTTTTTAGTGCGACGTTGCCGGTGAATCCGTCCGTAACAACGACATCAGCTACGCCTTCTAATAAATCGCGCGCCTCTACGTTGCCTACAAAGTTTAACGATGTATGTTGGATAAGCTGAAACGCTTTTTTCGCTAGTTCATTTCCTTTTTGATCTTCTGTTCCAACGTTTAATAAACCAATGCGTGGACGATGAATACCGCGCACTTTTTCGGCATATGCCGCGCCCATAAGCGCATATTGCAATATATGTTCTGGGCGAGCATCAACGTTTGCGCCAACGTCCAACAACACAAATCCTTTTCCATCAATCGTTGGCAACGTCGGAGCAAGCGCAGGACGATCAATGCCGTCGATGCGACCGACGATAAACAGCCCTGCTGCCATTAAAGCGCCTGTATTGCCTGCGGAAATGCATGCATGGGCACGTCCTTCGCTTACTTCGTTTGCCATTAATACCATGGACGCCTCTTTTTTGCGGCGAACAGCACGGACAGGCTCATCTGTTGCTTCAATAACTTGTTCGGTATGAATAATGGAGAGTCGTTCATCATTTGTTATGTATGGGCGAATGAGCGTTTCATTCCCAACGAGCGTAATTTCGATATCTTGAAAATGCTCAATCGCCTTTTGTGCACCGATCACGACTTCTTTTGGTGCGTGATCGCCTCCCATGGCATCTATTGCGATTTTCATTTTTCTTCTCCATCCTTTTTTACAACGTTTGAACGGTACATATGAAATTCTCCTTGAAAGACAAGTTCTTGTCCTACGTAGCTATTGACTTCGACGACTGTGCGTCCATTTTCATTTAAATTTTTCACTTTCGCTTTGGCAACGACACGCTCGCCTTCTTTGACAGGACGCATAAAGCGAATGTTTGCCTTTGCCGTTAATGCGAGTTCATCGTTAATGACTGCTACCGCAAGCGAATTTGCTTGCGCAAACAAATGATGTCCTCGTGCAATTTGATTGCGTTTAAACACGTGTTCTTTTTTTACATCAAAAATGGAAATTGCACTTTCATCTAACTGTATATCGATGATTTCTCCAATTACTTCTTCAATGGGCAACGACTTCACTTCGTCAGCAAATGTGCGCTCAGCAACATGTTTAATGCGCTCACGCAACTCCGGAATCGATAGTTCTAAGCGATCGAGGCGGATCGTTTGAATGCTGACTGAAAATTTTTCGGCAAGTTGTTCGTCCGTAATAAAAGGATTTTCTTCGATTGTTGCTTGCAGTAATCGTTGCCGTTCGCGTTTATTTCTTCTCATTTTCGATCCACCATCCGAATTATTACTAGGTACTAATAGTAGTATATAACACCGAGAGTAACATTTCAACAACTTTTAATCTAATTTTTCGCCGTTTAAAGCGCCCGATTGTTGTAAATGTTCGCGAAGAAAAGCGTATTTTTCTTCGCGCCAAAACGAAGGCGAGGCAATGAGGCGTTCCGCATCTTGTCGCGCCACTTCTAAAATGCGATAATCGTGAACAAGATCACCGAGACGAAACTCTGGCATGCCGCTTTGTTTCGTCCCAAAAAAATCACCGGGTCCGCGCAGCTCTAAATCTTTTTCTGATAGCACAAAACCGTCGTTCGTTTCCGTCATAATGCGCATTCGCTCTTTTCCTGCTTCTGATTTTGGATCAGCGACTAAAATACAGTACGATTGGGCTTGTCCGCGCCCAACACGCCCACGTAGCTGATGAAGTTGCGAAAGACCAAAGCGGTCGGCATCGTAAATGACCATCACGGTTGCGTTCGGAACGTTTACACCAACTTCTACAACCGTTGTTGATACTAAAATATGAATGTCATTGGCGCTAAATGCACGCATCACTTCTTCTTTTTCTTCTGAAGATAAACGGCCGTGCATAAGCCCGATGCGATACCGCCCTTTATAGTAGTGCGTCAACATCGCATGCACGTCGATTGCGTTTTGGACATCCAGTTTTTCCGATTCCTCAATAAGCGGACAAATGACGTATGCTTGATGACCTGCATCCACTTGTTTTGCCATAAATTGAAATACACGCTCAAGCATATCGTGTTTCACCCAATACGTTTCAATTTTTTTCCTTCCTTTTGGCATTTCATCAATGATGGACACGTCCATTTCTCCAAATGCCGTAATGGCAAGCGTACGCGGAATCGGAGTAGCCGTCATAAATAGCACATCAGGCGATTGTCCTTTTTCACGTAAAATACGCCTTTGTTCGACACCAAAGCGATGTTGCTCATCTGTGATGACAACGCCAAGTTTCGCAAAATTCACATCGTCTTGAATAAGGGCATGCGTGCCGACAACAACATGAACGTCACCTAAAGCGAGCTGTTCAAGTAGCTGTTTGCGCCTTTTTCCTTTTACCGAACTTGTCAACAGTTCGACACGAATACCCATCGGCGCAAGAAGCGTACAAAGTGATTCAGCATGTTGCTCGGCTAAAATTTCCGTCGGTACCATTAACGCTCCTTGATACCCTGATAAATACACCGCATATAATGCAATGGCAGCAACGACTGTTTTTCCGGAACCGACATCTCCTTGTAGTAGGCGATTCATGCGATATGGCGATTTTAAATCTTGCACAATTTCACGTACAACGCGCTGTTGAGCATTCGTTAGCGGAAACGGAAGCGATTGAATAAACGATTGAAGTTGCCCGTCTGAAAAGCGATGCGCAATACCTGGTGACTGTTCACGACGATATTTTTTTAACGCTTGCATTTTTAATTGAAAAAGTAAAAACTCTTCGTAAACGAGACGGCGTCGTGCTTGCTTTAGTTGCTCGTGCGAAAGCGGCATATGAATCACCCGAATCGCATCACGTTTTGATATAAGACGATATGTTTGCAATAGCTCGCTCGGCAACGGGTCGACAATCGCATCACCGTATTGTTGTAAAGCGAGTGCAATAAAGCGCCGCATGCCTTTTACTGTTAAGTCGCCACGCGTTGAATAGACCGGTTCGATTTCTTTTTGTCGCTTCATTTCGCCGATATGCAGCTGCTGTACGGTGATCGTTTGACGATGTTTGTCCCACTTGCCTGTGATCGTCACCGTTTCGTGCAGGGTGAGCTTTTTTTTCAAATACGGTTGGTTAAAACAAACAGCCGTCACTAAAAATCGGTCAACAAGGACGCGAAACGTTAAGCGCGACTTTTTGCGGCTATAATACGTAAGCACAGGCTCGCTATACACTTTGCCAATGATCGTAATTTTTTCATCGTGCTTTGCTTCTTCTAATGCACATATGCGATAATCTTCGTAACGAAAAGGGAAATGACACAACAGTTGTTCAATTGTATCAATCCCCATTTCATGAAGCGCGGCGGCTGTTTCTTCTCCAATTCCTTTAATCGCTGTGACTGATTGATGTAATACGTCACTCACGTTCGTTGTTTGGCTTACCGAAAATATCCGCTTCGAATTTGCGAGCGGTCGGCGTCGCCGCTAACCCTCCTTGTGCTGTTTCTTTTAATGCCACTGGCATCGTCTGGCCGATGCGGAACATCGCTTCAATGACTTCATCGCACGGAATACGACTTTGTATGCCAGCAAGCGCCATGTCAGCAGCAATCATTGCATTTGCTGCTCCAATTGCATTTCGCTTGACACACGGTACTTCCACTAACCCTGCAACGGGGTCACAAACGAGTCCAAGCATATTTTTTAAAGCGATCGCCATCGCCTCTGCCGCTTGTCTTGGCGTGCCGCCAGCCATCTCGACAAGCGCTGCCGCTGCCATGCCTGCCGCTGAGCCGACTTCCGCTTGGCATCCTCCTGCCGCACCGGAAATGGATGCATTGTTTGCGACAACAAATCCGAACGCACCAGCTGTAAATAAAAACTCAACCATTTGTTCACGCGTCGGCTGCAGTTTTTCTTTCACCGCAAATAATGTGCCCGGAACGACACCAGCTGATCCTGCTGTTGGTGTTGCACAAATCATTCCCATCGCTGCGTTTACTTCGTTCGTTGCCATCGCTTTACTGACGGCATCTAAAATCGTTTCTCCCGATAAAAACTGACCACGAGCAATATATTGCTGTAAGCGTGTCGCATCGCCGCCTGTCAATCCGGAATGCGAACGAACACCCGCTAGTCCGCGAATGACGGCTTGCTCCATCACTTGTAAGTTTTTCTCCATTTGCGCAATAATGTCCTCTCGGCTGCGCTCAGTTACTTCCATTTCTTGACGAATCATTACTTCTGCAATTTTCATTTGTTCTCGTTCTGCTCGTTCGACGAGTTCTGCTACATTTCGAAACATCGTTGTCTCCCCTTTGCACCGCTTTACTCAACAATTTTTGTTGCATCAATAATATGTGGTAACGCTTTTAATTGCTCAACGATCGCATCATCAATATTTTGATCGACTTCGATCGTCATTAACGCCTGTTTTCCTTTTTCTTTTCGCGATACTTCCATATGACCGATATTAATCGCATATTTCGCTAGCACGTTCGCTACTCCTGCGATGGCACCGTAACGGTCATTATGCATAATTAAAAGGGCAGGATGATGACCAGAAAGCTTCAGCTCGAAACCGTTTAGCTCAATAATTTCGATTTTCCCACCGCCAATGGAAATGCCGACAAGCTCAAGCTCACCTTGTTCATCGCCGAGGCGAATTTTTGCTGTATTTGGGTGAGGAGGAATGGCTTCCTCTTCATGAAACGTGATGCGAATCCCTTCTTGTTTGGCGATTTGCAACGATGTTTTCATTCGTTCATCAAACGTATCGAAATTTAATAAACCGCCGACGATGGCGACATCTGTTCCGTGTCCTTTATACGTTTGGGCAAATGAACCGTAAAAGAAAATATCCGCCCACGTTGGTTTTCTGCCGAATAAGTTGCGTGCCACTTTGCCGATGCGTACTGCTCCTGCCGTATGCGAGCTCGACGGACCAATCATAATCGGACCGATAATATCAAATACACTCCGATATTTCATCCTATTTCGCGCAGGAGACTCCCACTTCAACGACCAAAGGGAGTAAGTGGGAGAGGAATGCGCGTTCCCCCTTTCTTTTGTGTATGATATAATAAAGGCGTGGAGAAAACCGTTCAATAAAGGCACTCCAATAACTGCTACTCGATGTATGGAGTTGGTTACAGGAAACGTTGTAACCGTAAAACATCGAGCGTGGGTCCGTCTGTTGTGTGTGGAAGCCAAGTACTGCCAACAGACACACCGAGAGAATCGGTAACGATGCAGGCATGACCTGCGTCGTTGGGTAGTCGTCAACCTGCCCCTGATGCAACCCCAAGTCAAGGAAGGAGGAAGAAGTCCGTTTGCACTTCTGGGGAGTTGCAAGCCCTCACTTCAAGCGTTAGCTAAGTGGGGGTAGTTGACATTTGTTCTCCCCTTTGTTATCTTCACGAAAAAGAAGGGGAACGTTCCCCTTCTTTTATCGTATGTGAATAGCAACCATGCGTTTTATTCAATCGCAAAAATAAACGGATATAACGGCTGACCGCCATGATGTGTTTCAACTTCCACATGCGGGAATTGTTGTTCAATAAATTGAACGATGTGCGCAGTTTGTTCTTCGGTCGCATCTTCACCAGAAAGAATTGTTACAATTTCATCTTCTTCGCCAATCATATGCGTAAGTAGCGTCTCAACGACAGAATAAAGTTCTTTATGAGATACGACAATTTTGCCGTCGGCAATTCCCATATAATCGTCTTTTTCAATTTCAACGCCGTCAATGTTTGTATCGCGTACAGCAAACGTTACTTGTCCTGTTTTTACGCGGGCAAGTGCCTCTGTCATTACTTCCTCGTTTTCTTCTTTTGTCGCAGAAGGATTAAATGAAAGCAATGCTGTCATTCCTTGTGGAACGGTTTTTGATGGAATGACGACTACATCACATGAAGCGACAGACGCAGCTTGTTGAGCTGCTAAAATGATGTTTTTATTGTTTGGCAAAACAAATACCGTTTGGGCATTTACTTCTTCAATTGCTTTTACGATGTCTTCTGTGCTCGGATTCATCGTTTGTCCGCCTTCGATGACCGCATGAGCACCAATGCTTTTAAATAATTCAGCAATGCCATCGCCCATGGCTACCGCAACGATGCCGTACGGGATGCGTTCTTGCTTTTTCGATGATTGCATCTCTTGATGGACGATATTTGCATGCTGTTCACGCATATTTTCGATTTTAATATTAATTAAGCTTCCGTAACGTTGCGCGTATGTGAGCACTTCGCCCGGTTGTTCTGCATGAATATGCACTTTCACTACTTCATCATCTGCAATGACAAGTAGCGAATCGCCGAAGCGGCTCAAATCTTGACGGAACGTCTCTTCACGAAATGGATGTTTCGCTACTTTATCTTGTTCAAACTTCACCATAAATTCCGTACAATACCCAAATTCAATATCATCTGCGCTAAGATGGCTTTGCACATTGCGGTGATGTTCGGTACGAACGAGCTGTTCCATCGACAACGCTTCTGTTTCTGCAATCGTTTCGCCTTTTAATGCGGCTAAAAACCCTTCGTACACAAATACGAGACCTTGGCCGCCGCTGTCGACGACACCTACTTCTTTTAATACAGGAAGCAAATCAGGGGTGCGCTTCAGCGATGCTTTTGCCTCTTTTAATACTTCCGTCATTACAACGACGATGTCAGCTTCTTTTTTCGCCACAGCTACTGCGCGCTTTGCTGCATCTTTTGCAACCGTTAAAATCGTGCCTTCAACCGGTTTCATGACCGCTTTGTATGCTGTTTGTACACCTGCTTCAAGCGCTGCCGCAAACTCTTTGCTGTTAATTTCACTTTTTTGTTCAATCGCCTTCGCAAATCCACGAAATAGTTGTGATAAAATAACGCCCGAGTTGCCGCGCGCTCCCATTAGCAATCCTTTCGCTAATGCGCCCGCCACTTTTCCGATATGATCAGATACGTGGTTTTTTACTTCTTTCGCACCGGACGTCATCGACAAATTCATATTCGTTCCTGTATCCCCATCCGGAACGGGAAAAACGTTTAATGCGTCTACCGTTTTTGCGTTGTTCGCTAAATGTGTCGCGCCTTGCAATACCATTTGTGCAAAGCGTTTCCCATCTAATGTTGTCATTGCCACAGACTAGTTCCTCCTCACTACGGATTCGTGACACGAACCCCTTGAACATAGATGTTAATTGACTGAACAGATAAACCTAACGTTTGATCTAACGTATATTTCACTTTCGTTTGGACGTTATGTGCCACTTCAGAAATTTTTGTTCCATAGCTGACGATGACGTATAAATCAATGTGCACTTCATCGTTCTCTTGGCGTACAACAATGCCTTTCGCGAAATTTTCACGACGTAAAATTTCAGCAATGCCGTCTTTCAGTTGATTTTTTGAGGCCATACCGACAATACCGTAACAATCTACTGCCGCTCCCCCGGCAATCGCTGCAATCACATCGTTACTAATTTCAACACGACCGTATTTCGTTTGCAATTCAATGGACATCGCTCAAGTCCCCTTTCTTGTTAGGTAGCTAACGCCATTGTACTATACTCCGCTTATTTTTAAAAGCTCCTACCCATAGTATATTTACCCGAAACAGAAAACAGATGTCAAGGTTATTTTCTTGAAACAGTTGATCGGAAGTATTGCAATCCGTTTTTATGTATGATAAATTATAGTAGTGTTTTGAGCACGTAGTTTGGCAAGTGAGGAGGGAAACAAAATGGCAAAATGCTTTGTGACTGGTAAGAAAAAATCATTCGGAAACGCTCGTTCTCACGCAATGAATGCGAGCCGCCGCACATGGAAAGCAAACCTTCAAAAAGTTCGCATTTTAGTTGACGGAAAGCCAAAGCGCGTTTGGGTTTCTGCTCGCGCATTAAAATCCGGAAAAGTAGAACGTGTGTAATAGAAAAAAGCACCAATCATTTGGTGCTTTTTATCCTTTTTTGAACGAGTTTAACATCGCTCGTACAATTCCACCTAAAAATTTTGGCAACTTAATCGTATAAAATTTCACCATGATTCCCTCCCCTACTGTGCACACTCTTCTACCATTATATTCATCTCCGCACAAATCGTACCTCGAAGCGTTTATTTTTCATCCTTGCTTCTTATCATCATTAATATGCCTTCAGTAAACGAAAAAGTACCAAAATGATGGATGAGTTCATTACTTACGCATAATGTTGAGCCGAGTGGTATATCGTGCGCATTAAGCGGATATTTAAATCCGCGAAGCGTTAAAGCGCGAATCGGGGTCATTGGGATAAAGGAAATATACGAATAATTCCCCTCGTTTTTAACCGTATGTTCGCCGCTTCGATAAAGCGTAACGACGTTTTGGCGATCAATTAATTCAATTTGTCCATCTTTTCCTTTAAACAAAAGCTGTACGTTCCCGAATAAATGGTCAAGTCGTCCGCCGGTCACCCCAAACAAACGAATTTTCGTTGCCTTTTGTTCCAGCGCCCAATCGAGCGCAATGTCTGTGTCGGTTTGATCTTTTTCCGCTGGCCATATGTCGATGTGAGGTAATTTGTTTTTCAATTGTTGTAACTCTTGTTCATCAATTGAGTCAAAATCGCCAAATGCTCGCTTTGGCATGATTCCCGCATCAAGCAACGCTAAAACGCCGCGATCTACTCCTACCCAACATACATCTTCTCCGTCATAAGCTTGTAAATGTGGCAAAAGATTGGTCGGTCCGCCTGCTACAAGATGAATAATCAATGGGCTCACCTCCTAAGAAAGAAGGATGTGTCAAGATGACACACCCTCACGAATAGCGCGAATCGCTTTAGCACGATCGGCTTGATTATAAATGGCTGATCCAGCAACGAGCACGTTCGCACCGGCTTCGACGCAAAGCTTTGCCGTTTCTGCGTGAATGCCGCCGTCGACTTCGATTTCAACAGAAACCCCTCGTTCACGAACGAGTGTTGAGAATGCGTGAATTTTTGGAAGCACTGCCGGAATAAACGATTGTCCGCCAAAACCAGGGTTGACCGTCATAAATAAAACGAGGTCGAGGTCTTCAATCACATGTTCAATCATCGAAATCGGCGTATGCGGATTTAACGCTACTCCTGCTTTCACACCATGTTCTTTAATAAGATGGATCGTGCGATGTAAATGCGGACACGCTTCAACATGTACCGTCAAATAATCTGCTCCTGCTTTTGCAAATGTCGGGATATAACGATCGGGTTGTTCAATCATTAAATGAACGTCAAGCGGCAATGTCGTCACAGGACGAATCGCCTCGACGATGAGCGGTCCGATGGTGATATTTGGGACGAAATGCCCGTCCATGACATCAACATGAATATAATCCGCTCCCCCGCGCTCTACGTCGATAATTTCTTCGCCAAGTTTAGCAAAATTGGCAGATAAAATGGATGGTGCAATTTTAACCATGTTTAATACCTCGGCTTTCGTTCTTTTATTTCCTCGATAAAGCTTACGTAATGTTCATAACGATAAGAAGGAATGTCCCCCGACGCTAACGCCTCTTTCACCGCACATTTCGGCTCAGCTGTATGCGTACAACCACGGAATTTACAATCGGCACTTCTAGCTACAAACTCCGGAAAACAAAGCGGCAATTGTTCGAGTTCTATCTCATCGAATTCTAGCGCACTAAATCCTGGTGTATCTGCGACAAAGCCGCCTCCGATTTCAATGAACTCGACATGTCTTGTCGTATGTTTTCCACGTCCAAGGTGATGGGAAATGTCGCCTGTTTTTAGCTGTAAGCCTGGACGTAACGCATTGAGTAAAGACGATTTTCCGACACCAGATTGCCCAGCAAATACGGACACTTTTCCTTCCAAGTAAGGCAATAACACGTCAACTCCTGCACGCGTCTTGACAGATACTTCTAACACGTCATATCCAATTTGACGGTAGTCGCGAATATATTGTTCGATGCGCGGCTTCGTTTCATCGTCGACTAAATCCATTTTGCTGACGACGATAATCGGACGAATGTTTTTTGCTTCAATGAGTACGAGAAAGCGGTCAAGTAATCCTGGGCTAAAATCCGGCTCGACGGCTGAAAACACTAAAATCGCTTGATCAATATTCGCGATCGGCGGGCGAACAAGTTCATTTTTCCGCTCAAACACGTCTAATATGTAACCTTCTCGTTCATTTTCCGCTTGAAAGGAAACGTAATCGCCAACAAGTGGCGTCACCTTTCGCTTGCGAAACACCCCACGACCACGACATTGATACACTTGCCCGTCACTTAACACGTAATAAAAGCCGCTTAACGCTTTAATAATTTTTCCTTCCGCCATGGCTTCCCTCCTTCTACGGTGTTGTTGGATATGGAACAATGCCTTCGCGCACCGTCGTGCCATTAACGACGACGCGATATTTTCCTTGTTTTCCTTGTTGAATAACAAATTCGACACGTTCTTTCACGTCATTTGTTAAACGATATCGCTTGTACGGTTGAGCGAACGAATGATTTTCGTCTTCAATATATAATTCTGCCATGACTGGTTCGTTCACATCAACAGGCGGTTCATACGGAATGTCGATGTCTTGAATTACTTTCTTTGTTTGTACCGGCTCTTTTCCGAGGGAAATGACGACCGTAACGGTTGCTCCTTTTTCTAGTTTTGCATTCGCTTGTGGCGTTTGAGAAATAACGAGCCCTTTTTCGACCGTATCGGAATATCGTTGTTTGACGATGACATACAATTGTTGATCTGCCGCGTAGTCACGTACGCTCTTTTCCGTATATCCTGTTAAATCTTTTAAAATGATTTTTTCGCGTCCAAGGCTTACCGTAAAACGCACTTCTGTTTCTTCTGGTACAACTTTTTCACCCGGAAGCGGAAATTGTTCAATAATCGTCCCTGCTGGCTCATCACTATATACTTCTTTTTTATCGATAAGCAAATATTTTTCTGAACGCAATTGCGGTTCGACATCAGCAATTTGTTCACCCACATAATTTTTGAACGCGACTTTTTTCTTTCCGATACTTTTATAAATGGTGACAGCCGTTCCTGCTTTCACGACTTTTCCAGCTTGTGGATTCGTGCGGATAACAAATCCTTCGGCGATGTCATCATGTTCTTGTTCGATCGTTTCTTCGATTTTTAAACCTAATGATGTCAGTTCCGCGATCGCATCATCATAATGTTTGTTCGTCACATCCGGTACAGTGACATCTTTCGGGAAAAATAAATCAGGAAGCCATGTGACCGCACTCACTCCAGCCCCGATGAACAACAAAAGAAACAGCGCCCATAAAGCGATCCATTTTTTTGACCTTTTTTCTTTTGGAGCGGGCACGTTTTCCCTTTTTTCTAGCGATGGAGCAGGTGATTTAATAATCGGCACTACTTTTGTTTCCTCATCATCGTCTTCGATAGGGAGCGTGAATTTTGCTTCGTTTATACGTTCAGGTGAAAGAGCGGTACGAATATGTTGTCGCATATCTAACGCGCTATTGTAGCGATGCAACGGATTTTTCGCCGTTGCTTTTAGCACAATGTTTTCTACGCTTTGTGGAATATTCGGATTCCATCGTCGTACAGATGGCGTCTCCGTTTGCAAATGTTTTAACACAATCGCGACAGCCGATTCACCTGAAAAAGGTAGTTGACCGGTCAATAGTTCAAACATGACGATACCAAGTGAATAAATATCCGACTTTTCCGTTGCCATTCCGCCTTTTGCTTGTTCCGGTGATAAATAATGAACCGATCCTAACACCGAGTTCGTTTGTGTAATCGTTGTTGAACTTAACGCGACAGCGATACCGAAATCTGTAATTTTCAATGTTCCGTCTTCTGCCACTAAAATATTTTGCGGCTTAATATCACGATGAATAACACCGTTTTGATGCGCGTGAGCAATTGCTCCTGTTAGTTGATCCATCATGCGTAGCGCCTCTTGCACAGGAAGCGGGGCATGTTGTTGAATATATTGTTTTAACGTACAGCCGCGCACATATTCCATGACCATATAATAAATGCCGTCATCTTCCCCAACATCGTAAATCGTGACAATATTTTCATGATTTAAACTTGTTGCGGCTTGTGCTTCGCGGCGAAAACGTTTAATAAATAATTCATCGTTTACAAAATCTAAGCGTAACACTTTGACGGCAACGTCGCGATCTAAAATGATATCTCTAGCTAAATAAACGTTCGCCATTCCACCGCCGCCGATAAGTTGCAACAATTTATAGCGACCGTTTAATCGTTTGCCGATGAGCACGAGCGATCACCTACTTTCATCCACATCTACAAATTGTACGATCGCTAACGTAATATTATCTTCGCCGCCGTGCTCGTTTGCGACGTTGATAAGCGCTTGCGCTTTTTCCTCAAGCGAACGGTCGGACGTTAATACGTCGATCATCGTCTGTTCCGTCACTTTATTAGAAAGCCCATCAGAACAAAGGAGCAACATATCTCCTTCGTCGATCGTAACCGTTTTGACATCTAACTGAATCGTCTGTTCCGTTCCGAGCGCACGCAATAGTACATGTTTACGTGGATGGTATTCCGCATCTTCTTTTGATAGTTGTCCACTTTTCACTAATTCATTCACAAGGGAATGGTCTTCGGTCATTTGTTGAAATCCGTTTGCGTTCAATAAATAACAACGGCTATCACCGATGTGTCCAATTGTCGCAAACTGATTTGTACAAATAGCAGCAACAACGGTCGTACCCATTCCTTGACAATGCTCGTTCGTTTGCGAATGATGAAAAAGCGATTCGTTTACTTTCATAACATGTTCTTTTAACCACATTTCTGCCTGTTGCGGCGAGGTCATTTCGCCTGTTTCTTCCCAAAATTGTTTTAGTTGCGTCATCGTCATTTCACTCGCCACGTCGCCAGCGAGATGCCCCCCCATCCCGTCAGCGACAACAGCTAAATAATTGCCCGCTTGATTAATAAAAACTCCACCATTATCTTCATTATGTGACCGAATTTTCCCGACATCCGTTTGAAACACCGCCTTCATACACGCACGACACTCACAAGAGTATCGCTTCCTCCCTTCATATAGGTGTTGCTACATCTTACGCTTTCGTCTCCTCTTTTCGTTCTTTTGCGCGCAGCTGTCCGCATGCAGCATCAATATCGTGTCCTTGCTCGCGACGAATCGTAACATTAATGCCATGTTTTTTTAACGTTTTCTCAAACGCAAAAATTTGTTCACGCGGTGTACGAACGTAGTTGCGTTCAGGTACGTAGTTGACTGGAATTAAATTGACATGGCATTTCAATCCTTTAATGAGCTCCGCAAGCTCTTCTGCATGTTCAATTTGATCGTTTACACCGCCAAATAAACCGTATTCAAATGTGACGCGTCGTCCCGTTTTTTCAATGTAGTAGCGCACCGCTTCCATGAGTTCTGGCAATTTATAAGCTCGATTAATCGGCATTAGTTTTGAGCGCAATTCTGTATTTGGCGCATGAAGCGAAATCGCAAAATTAATTTGCATATTTTCATCGGCAAATTTGTAAATTTTTGGGATGATACCACTTGTCGATACAGTAATATGACGCGCGCCGATATGCAACCCTTTTGGGTGGTTGACGATTTTTAAAAACTTGATTAGCTCATCATAGTTATCGAACGGTTCGCCTATTCCCATTACAACGATGCTGCTTACACGTTCATTCGTTTCATCGAGCGCCTTTTGCACTTTGACAACTTGGGCGACAATTTCACCCGCTTGCAAATTGCGCTTTAATCCGCCTAATGTCGAAGCGCAAAACGTACACCCAATGCGACAGCCGACTTGGGTCGTGACACAAATTGAATTTCCGTAATCATGGCGCATAAGCACCGTTTCAATCGAATAACCGTCATGAAGCTCAAATAAAAATTTCATCGTTCCGTCTTTTGATGTTTGCTGTACGAGCGTTTTTAACGTTGTAATGACAAAATGTTCAGCTAACCGCTCGCGCAATGCTTTCGGAATATTCGTCATGTCTTCAAATGACGTCACCCGTTTTTTATATAGCCATTCAAAAATTTGTGTGGCGCGAAACGGCTTTTCCCCTTGCTGTTCCACCCAACTTTGTAAATCTTCTAAACGCATTGAGTAAATGGATGGTTTCATATGATGTCACCTTTCTTTTTCAATGTTGCGATAAAAAATCCGTCGCTATATACGTGATGAGGAAGCAATTGCAACATGCCGCGATCTACATATGACGCAACAGACGATGGTAGACGCGAAGCAAGTGTTTCGTCGCGATCATATTCGGGATGTTCAGCTAAAAACTGGGCGATGACTTGTTCATTTTCTTCGCGATCAACGGTACATGTGCTATATACAAGCGTTCCGCCACGCTTTAAAAGCGGGGCAACCGATCGTAAAATATTGAGTTGAACGTCCGCAAGTTGTGTAATATCTTTTTCATTTTTCGCATATTTAATTTCCGGTTTGCGACGAATGACACCAAGCCCTGAACACGGGGCATCAACTAATATGCGATCGAACGTTTCAGTGGCAAATTGCGTATGCGCTTGACGGCTATCGAGCTGTTTCGCTTCTATATTCGACAAGCCGAGTCGCTTCGCCTGCTGTTCAATCAGTTTTACTTTATGATCGTGAATATCTAACGCGACAACGCGCCCGCGATTGTTCATGCGCTCTGCGATATGCGTCGTTTTTCCGCCTGGAGCCGCACAACAGTCTAACACGACATCTGTTTCGTTTGGAGAAAGGGCATAAGCGACAAGCATCGAACTTTCATCTTGAATCGTTATAAGCCCTTCGCGAAACACGCTCGTTTTAGCGGCATTTCCTTTTGTTATTTTAATGCCAATCGGAACGATGGAAGAAGGGATAGCTTCTATTCCCTCTTCTTTTAGGCGATCGATAACTTCTTCAACGGTTACGCGCATCACGTTTACTCGCGCTGTTTGTTCTGGTGGGAAGTTGTTTACTTCGCACATCCGTTTCGTTTCATCGAAGCCAAACTGTTCGATCCATCGGCGCACAAGCCATACGGGATGACTTGTCGCGATGGCTAACCGTTCGCTCTCATCTTTTATGTCGTCCAAGGAGCGCAATCCTTGCCGTTGAACAGAACGTAATATGCCGTTGACGAGCGAAGCGATGCCACGATGACCACGATGCTTGGCAATTTCGACTGCTTCAAATAACACCGCCCGATCAGGGATTCGATCTAAATATACCATTTGATAAAGCGACATGCGAAGTAGTAGGTGCACCCACGGCTCGATTTTTCCTTTGATAAACGGCTGTAAATAGTAATCAAGCGTATCGCGTCGCTGAATCGTGCCGTATACTAATTCTGTTAAAAGGGCAACGTCTTGGGCGGATAATTCGTTCGTTTCGATCACATGATGTAATGATAAATTGCTATATGCTCGTTTTTTTTCAATATCGATTAGCACATCTAATGCTACATTTCGCACGTTACTCATTCGTTCCTCCTAATACTGTCCCGATGGAAATCGTCGTGCCGCGCAAAAAGTCAGTTGCGCTCATTTTCCGTTTCCCAGCTGGTTGTAGTTCCGTAATTTTAATTGCCGTTTCATTCCCTGTCGCAACGATGATGCCATCTTGTTCAACGGCGACAATGGTACCAGGTTTCGCTTGTGAAGAAGCGGGTACTTTTTCTCCCCACCAAATTTTCCACCGTTCCTCACCATACATCGTATAGGCAACAGGCCACGGATTCATGCCGCGAATATGGTTGTAAATGTCTTCTCCTGTTTTTGTCCAATCGATTCGCTCTTGTTCTGGTTTAATGTTGTACGCAAACGTCGCTTGTTCATCATTTTGTTTGATTGGTGTAATGTCGCCTCGAAGCAGTTTTGGGAGCGTCTCAGAAAGTAGTCGTGCTCCTGCTTGGCTTAGTTTGTCGTGCAATGTTCCGACGGTATCGCGCTCATCGATTGGCACTTCCACTTGCGTTAATATATCGCCTGCATCTAGTTTTTCAACCATATACATAATGGTAATACCTGTTTTTTCTTTTCCTTGTAAAATGGCGTAATGAATCGGTGCCCCTCCACGCAACTCAGGCAAAAGCGAGGCATGCACGTTAATACAACCGTACGTTGGTGCGTCAAGAAGCGGTTTCGGTAAAATTTGTCCGAATGCAGCGGTCACAATTAAATCAGGCTGTAGAGCGATGACGTGCTCGTATTGTTCTTTCTCGCGAATTTTCGTTGGTTGAAATACCGGAATGCCGTACGATTCCGCTGCCACTTTGACAGGTGGTGGCGTCAATTGTTGTTTTCGCCCTTTCGGTTTATCTGGCTGTGTAACGACGCCAACGACGTTATATCCGTCTTTGATCAATTGTTCTAAAATCGGAACAGCAAAATCAGGTGTTCCCATAAACACAATGTTCATTGTTCGAACTCCCCTTCTTCATAATAGCGAATCACTTTTGACGTAAATAATATGCCATGTAAATGGTCAATCTCATGTTGTAAGGCACGCGCTAAAAAGCCGGTCGCTTCGATTTCAAACGGGCGACCGCGACGATTTTGCGCACGTACTTTCACGTATTGAAAACGTTTTACTTCCCCAAACAGTCCCGGAAAACTTAAACAGCCTTCGGGACCGATTTGCTCGCCGTTTTGGGCAACGATGATTGGATTAATTAATTCAATGCGCCCATGGCGATCGCCAATATCGACAATGGCAATTTGTTGATCGACACCAATTTGTGGAGCAGCTAATCCAACTCCATCGGCCGCAAGCATCGTATCGTACATATCATTTAATAACTTGATTAGCTTTCGGTCAAATACGGTGACTGGTTGACAAACCGTTTCTAAAATGGGTGCAGGATATGTCACAATCGGTAAAATGGCCAAAATGGTTCCTCCCTTATTTACATCATCATATATGGATTTAAATCGATCGTAATCGTCACATCGCCGCGCGCCATGTCGCGCTGATAATGTTCGACAATCGCGCGAAGCGCTGTCGTTAAGTTCGTTTCCCGCTTGTATTTTATCATGCATTGGTAACGATATCTATCGTTCATGCGTGCAATTGGCGAAGCAACAGGTCCTAACACGACCGCTTCAGCTGACAAATGTTTTTTCACATGTGCAGCGATTTTTTCAGCGATGCTTATTCCTTTCAGCGCATCGACATGGGATACGGTAATGAGCGTTAAATAGTAAAACGGTGGATATCCATGTTTTTTTCTGTTCATCATTTCGCGCTCATAAAATGCTTCGAAGTGATGGTCGGCTGCTAGTTGAATGCTGTAATGTTCGGGCGTATACGTTTGAATAACGACTTCTCCCGGCAAATGATGCCGCCCCGCTCGGCCACTCACTTGCGTCAACAGTTGAAACGTTTTTTCGGCCGCCCGAAAGTCAGGGACATGAAGCATCGTGTCTGCCGCTAATACGCCAACTAATGTGACGTTCGCAAAATCAAGCCCTTTCGCTATCATTTGCGTGCCGAGTAAAATGTCCGCTTTTCCGTCGCCAAACTCGTTTAACAGCCGTTCATGTGCTCCTTTTCGGCTCGTTGTATCGACATCCATGCGAATGACGCGAGCATGAGGGAGAAGTTTAGTTAATTCTTCTTCCACCTTTTGTGTTCCTGTTCCGAAAAAACGAATATGTTCGCTTTGACAAGCAGGACAATGGGCAGACATGCGCTGTTCGTATCCACAATAATGGCATTTCAGTTGCTGCTGCACGCGATGATACGTAAGCGAAATATCGCAATGTGGACATTGAATGACGTGACCGCAATCGCGACACATGACAAAAGATGAATAACCACGACGATTTAAAAACAAAACAGACTGCTCCCCTTTTTGTAGCCGCTCCGTTAATTTTTCATATAAAAGACGAGAAAACATGGAACGGTTTCCTGCGCGCAGTTCTTCACGCATATCGACAATCTCAACAGGTGGGAGCGCATGGTCATTCATTCGTTTCGTTAACGTCACTTGCTTATATACCCCTTTTTTCGCACGCGCAAACGATTCAAGTGATGGCGTAGCGCTGCCGAGCACAACCGGACAACGATGGTAACAACCGCGAAAAATAGCCACATCGCGCGCATGATAGCGAGGCGATTCTTCTTGTTTGTAGCTCGTTTCATGTTCTTCATCAATAATGATGATGCCGATGTTTTCAAACGGGGCGAAAATGGCAGAGCGAGCGCCAACGACAAGTTTCACTTCTTTTCGTTGAATTTTCCGCCATTCATCATACTTTTCTCCGAGTGATAATCCACTATGAAGAACGGCTACTTTGGAGCCGAATCGCTCTTTAAACCGTCTGACCATTTGAGGCGTAAGCGAAATTTCAGGGACGAGCACAATCGCCTCTTTCCCTTTTTTTAAAACGAGATCGATCGCTTGCATATACACTTCCGTTTTTCCGCTCCCGGTAACACCGTACATTAAAAAAACATCGTGCACGTTTTGTTCAATGGCTTGTCCGATCGCTTGTAACGCTTGATGTTGTTCATCTGTTAAGACGAATGGTTTTGTTTTTGAAAATGAGCGATTGGCGTACGGATCACGATATATTTCTTTCTCTTTCACAGCGACAAGTTGTTTTTTAATGAGCGTTTGAACAGTTGCCCATGTGCTATTTGTTTCGCTCAACAGCTGTTTTAAAGGCAAAGCTCGTGCTGTCAACAAATGTTCGAGCACTTGCTTTTGTTTCATTGCGCGCGTTGAAAGTGATGCAAGTGCATGGGTGACGTGTTCGTCATTTGCACATAATTCGACCCATTTTTCTGTTTTTATTTTTCCTTTTTCTTCAACTCGATAAACGACTTCAATATGACCTTTTGCAATTTCTTTTTGTAATAGGCGCACATATGGCGTTTGCTCAACCTCGCTCCATGGGATGGTGAGACGATCACGAAACAGCGCGCGCACGTTTTCGTGGACGAGGGGCATATGTTGTTCGATGAGTCGAATATCTTTCTCATATTTCGCTTTCATCGCCGCAGGTAACATCGCTTGAAAGGCAGATACCATAAAACAAAGTGTCGTTTCGGTTAGCCACCTCCCTAATTGAAGTAATTCCTCGTTTAATACAGGAACGACATCAAGAAGGGAATGAATTGGCTTTAGTTGCTCGATGGGCATATCGGTCGTTTCTTTTACTTCGATGACAAATCCTTGTAAAAGTCTATTGCCAAATGGCACGACGACGCGCATGCCTGGTTGTACGATATCGACAAACTTAGGCGGGATGATATAATCAAACGGGCGATCCGTTTGACTAGCTGGAATATCAACAATGACAGAAGCAATGGTCATACGCGTCCCTCGATTTCACGATGAACTTCACGTAAAATTTCTTTTGCCACTTCCGATTTTGGTAAAAGCGGAAGGCTTTTCACTGTTCCGTCTCGTTTAAACAGCGTCACAATGTTTGTATCCGTCCCAAATCCCGCCCCTTCTTGAACGACGTTATTGGCAACGATCATATCCGCATTTTTGCGTGTCAGCTTATCTTTGGCATATCGTTCAACATCGTTCGTCTCTGCCGCAAAACCGACTAAAAATTGATGTGTTTTTTGTTCACCGAGCGTTTGTAAAATGTCGATCGTTCGTTCTAAAACGACCGTATAGTCCCCTTGTTGCTTTTTTATTTTATTGTCAGCAACATATTTCGGACGATAATCCGCCACCGCTGCTGTTTTAATGACGATGTCACTATCATGGAAATGGTTCATCACTTCTTCGTACATGTGTTGCGCACTTTCAACGCGAATCATTTGTACACCCGGAGGGCTAGGAAGCGCCGTCGGACCAGAAATAAGAACGACATTCGCTCCAAAATCACGTGCGGCTTCTGCAAGTGCATAGCCCATTTTTCCGGTTGAATGATTGCTGAAAAAGCGAACAGGGTCAAGTTTTTCACGCGTTGGACCAGCGGTTACTAACACTTTTTTTCCTTTTAATATGTGATTTGTTGCAAAATGTTGTTCAAGCAACGTAACGATCGTTTCCGGTTCTTCTAATCGTCCTTTTCCAACGTAACCGCACGCAAGCATCCCTTCGGCTGGTTCAATGAAGCGATAACCGAACGACTGCAACGTGCGCATATTTTGTTGGACGGCTGGGTGTTCGTACATATGGACGTTCATCGCTGGTGCAATCCACACCGGTGCTTTTGTCGCAAGCAAAATCGTTGTCACCATATTGTCAGCTAAACCGTGCGCGAGCTTTGCGATCGTGTTTGCAGTCGCAGGGGCAACGAGTACGACATGTGCCCAATCAGCTAAATCAATGTGTGCGATGACGTGCGGCTTTTTTTCATCAAATGTATCGATGTACACCTCATTTTTTGATAACGCTTGAAACGTAAGCGGTGTGACGAATTGACAAGCAGCTTCCGTCATAACGACTTTGACGTTCGCCCCCGCTTGCACAAGTTTGCTTGTGAGCGCTGCAGCTTTATATACAGCAATGCCACCTGTAACACATAATAAAATGTTTTTTTGCTGAAGCATCAGCGTTGCCCCTTTCGTTTTGATATTTGTAAAAAAATAACAACCTAAAACTAGGTTGTCGTAAGTAGGTTATTGCGTTGCTTCTTCTTCGCTAACGACTTCAATATGACCCGCCGCAATTTCTTCTAACGCTTTGCCGACAAATTTTTTCGACACAGGTTTTTCGATTGTTAAATCGTTTTTGACTTGCAATTGACGGGCGCGTTTCGCCGCCACGGTCACAAGCGTATATTTTGAATCTAATTTTGTCATAAGTAAATCAATGGAAGGGTACAACATATTACTCAACCTCCAACATCTTTTTGTATCGTTGTGCGACGCGTTCGCGTCGGCAATGCTCTGCCATCACAATCGCTCTAATGCGTTCACACGCAAGCTCGACTTGGTCGTTTTCGACGACGTAATCGTACGCATCCATCATTTCTAGTTCTTCTTTTGCCGCCTTTAACCGATCGCGAATGAGTTCTTCCGATTCAGTTCCGCGCATTTCGATTCGTTTTCGCAATTCGCTTAAACTTGGCGGGGCTAAGAAAATAAAGAGCGCCTCTGGGAACACTTTGCGAACTTGCATCGCTCCTTGCACTTCAATTTCTAAAAAGACGTCTTTTCCTTCTTGCAACGTTTTTTCCACGTACGCAATTGGCGTGCCGTAATAATTGCCAACATATTCTGCCCATTCTAGCAACTCATTGTTGCGAATCATGTGTTCAAACTGTTCGCGCGTTTTGAAAAAGTAATCGACACCGTCCACTTCGCCTTCGCGCGGCTGGCGCGTTGTGACAGAAATGGAATATTGCAATTGAATATCTGGCTGCGAAAATAACGCTTTTCGTACCGTTCCTTTCCCGACACCGGACGGCCCTGATAAAACGATTAATAAACCTCGCTCTTTCATGTTGATCCCTACCCTTCTGTAATAAACAAACTACTCCACATTTTGCACTTGTTCTTTAATTTTTTCAAGGGCGCTTTTCATGTTAACAACTTCCGAAGCAATGTGGCTATCGTTTGCTTTAGCACCGATCGTATTCGTTTCGCGATGGAGCTCTTGAACGAGAAAGTCGAGCTTTCGTCCGACAGATCCTCCTTCGGAAACGATGCGACGGAATTGCTCGATATGGCTATATATGCGTTTTAATTCTTCATTAATGTCGACTTTTTCTGCAAATAAAGCGACTTCTGTTAATAGCCGTTGTTCGTCGACGATACCTTGTACAAACTCGTGCACTCGCTTATGTATGCGATCGCGGTAAGAGGCAACGACCGTTGGCGCAAGTTGTTCAATGCGACGTGCACTTTTTTCAATCGTCTCCAGTTGCGTCAGCATATCTGCTAATAGCGCTTTTCCTTCTTGTTCGCGCATATATTTTAGTTGCTCAACCGCTTCTTTTGTCGCTTCTAAAAGTAAAGAAAGAAGCGCATCGTTCTGCACAGGCTGTTCTGTCATTTCAACCGCATCGGATAGCATGTGCACAACATCCCGAAGCGATATATCATCAGCAAAATGAAATCGACTGCGCATCTCATGCAGCATGCGATAATACGCATCGACAAGCTGCCAGTCAACGTGTAGCGTTCGTTCAACGAGCTGTTCTCCTTCAATCGTCACAAACACCTCAACACGTCCACGTGCAATATGTTCAGTAATCGCTCTTTTTATTTTATCTTCAAACATCATCCACTGTCTAGGCATGCGGATCGAAATTTCACAAAAACGGTGATTAACAGATTTCATTTCCACCGTAACGCGTACGTTTTCGCCTTCTTTTTTCCCTCGACCAAATCCTGTCATACTCATGATCATGTTCTCACATCCATTGCTACGTTGTCGACAATAAAAGAAGGTAATAGATTCGCTCCATTACCCTCTTTCATTATAACATATATCACTATATAGCGAAAACATTTCATGAACGGCGACGCGCAAATAGCGAACCTGCCAGTAAAAACGTCGGAATAGCCGATAAGCCGACAATTAACAACCAATCTGCAAGCGGAAGCGAAACGGTATGGAAAATTGGTTGTAGCGGCGGATAATAAATGACAACAAGTAACAGTAGAAGCGATGACAAAACCGCAAGCACTAAATACATATTTTCAAACGGATTGCGGTCAAACACCGATCGTTCGCTTCGACAATCAAAAACGTGAATGAGTTGAGCGAGCACGAGCGTTGCGAAGGCGACCGTCTGCGCATACGTCAAGTTTTCTGGGTGACGCGTATGCACGACAAGAAAAGCAAGAAGTGTCACGATGCCGATTAAAAACCCGCGGCTAACAATTTTCCAACCGAGCCCGCGCGCAAAGACGCCTTCTTTCGGATGGCGTGGGGGCCGTCTCATGACGTTTTCTTCTGCAGGGTCTAATCCGAGTGCCATGGCAGGCAATCCATCTGTCACAAGATTGACCCATAAAATTTGAATCGGTACAAGCGGGAGTGGCAGAGCTAAAATCATCGCAAATAACATGACTAAAATTTCTCCGACGTTTGATGCAAGCAAATAGCGAATAAATTTGCGAATGTTTTCGTAAATGTTTCGCCCTTCTTCAATGGCAGCTTTAATGGTCGCAAAGTTATCGTCTAACAAAACGAGGGAAGCCGCTTCTTTTGAGACGTCCGTTCCTGTGATCCCCATCGCAATGCCAATGTTTGCTGTTTTAATAGCCGGGGCATCGTTGACGCCATCGCCTGTCATTGCGACAATATGCCCTCGTTTTTGCAACGCTTGTACGATTTTTAGTTTATGTTCTGGCGATACGCGCGCAAAAACATACACATCCTCTACAACGTCTTCTAACTCATCGACAGTGAGTTGCGATAACGTCTTTCCGTCCATTACTTTTCCGTTTGGCGGCAACATGTGAAGCTGCTGGGCGATCGCTTTTGCTGTTAATACGTGATCTCCTGTAATCATCACCGTTTTAATGCCTGCTTTTTTACATTCGGCTATCGCTTGTTTCACTTCTTTTCGCGGTGGGTCGATCATCCCTTGTAAACCGATGAACGTTAAGTCGCTTTCTGCTTTCGTTTCATCGTTGATCGCTTCGGCGAATGAAAGCGGACGATACGCGATCGCAATCGTTCGAAGCGCCTGTGAGGCGAGCATATTGACCGTTTGTTGTACCGTTTTTCGTTCTTGGTCGCGAAGCGGTTTGGCTTGACCGTTCATGTATAGGAAACGGCATCGTTCGAGCAACATATCTGGTGCTCCTTTTGTCACGATAAAGCGCCGATTCGAACGATCTTTCACGATGACGGTCATCATTTTGCGCGTCGAATCAAACGGAAATTCATGTTCAATCGTAAACTCATTAGCGATTTTGTCTTTCGTCCATCCTGCTTTCGCCGCAGCTACAACGAGTGCCCCTTCGGTCGGGTCACCATCAATCATATACGTTTTCCCTTTTTTCTTCAGCTCAGCATGATTGCACAACGCCCCGAACAGTAACAGTTGTTGCAACGATGTGTCTATTTTTTCTTGTTTACCGTTTAACAAAAACGTTCCTTTTGGTTCATAGCCCGTCCCGCTTACTGTCCATAAGCGATGATTCACCCATACGTGTGTGACGGTCATTTGATTTTCTGTCATCGTTCCTGTTTTATCAGAACAAATGACGGACGCGCACCCGAGCGTTTCAACGGCCGGAAGTTTGCGCACGATGGCGTTTCGTTTCATCATTCGCTGCACACCGAGCGCTAATACGACAGTGACAATAGCTGGTAATCCTTCAGGAATCGCCGCAACCGCAAGCGACACGCCTGCCAAAAACATGTCATACAGTTCATGTCCTTGCCATACACCAAGCACGACAACGAGCGCTGTGAGCGCTAAAGCGATGACAATTAAAATTTTGCCGAGCTGTTCAAGCTTTCGCTGCAACGGTGTTGTCATCGTTGGTGCAGACTGCAATAAATGGGCGATTTGTCCCATCGCTGTATTCATCCCTGTCGCTACGACAATACCTGCACCGCTTCCTTTCGTCACGAGCGTGCCCATAAACGCCATATTCGTCCGATCACCTAACGAAACGTCTTGGGGAAGTGGCGCTGTTTGTTTTTCAACCGGAAGCGACTCCCCTGTCAAAGACGATTCTTCAATATATAGTCCCTTCGCTTCAATAAGGCGTACGTCAGCCCCGATACGATCGCCGCTTGCGAATTTCACAATATCACCAACGACAAGGTCGGCAGACGGTACTTTCATCCATTCACCGTCACGTAAAACGAGCGATTCTGGGGCGGATAGTTTTTTTAACGCCTCAAGCGACTTTTCCGCTCGCCGCTCTTGTATAAATCCTAGGCATGCATTAATGATCACAATCGCTACGATGGCGATCGCATCGATGTATTCCCCTAATACGGCAGAAATCGCCGTTGCCGCCAATAAAACGAGCACCATAAAGTCTTGAAACTGCCCGATAAATTGTTTGAACGCAGACGGCTTTTTTTCTTCTGACAGCTCATTTTTTCCAAATTGTTTTAATCGTTTTTTCGCTTCTTTTTCCGTTAATCCGAAACCGATTGTTGTGTTTACTTGTTGTTCGACTTGTTCAACACGCAGTCCGTGCCAGCTCATTTCTTTCCCCCTTCCGCTTATCTTATCTATGACAGCTTATTCAGGCATGTACAAAAAAATGATATGGTATAATCAAAAGAAAAAAGAGAAAGGTGTTTTTTTATGTCGTTTGACGGAGTATTTACATATGCGATGACAAAAGAATTACAGCGCACGCTTGTCGGGGGGCGCATTTCAAAAATTTATCAACCCTCTTCATATGAATTAGTATTTCATGTTCGCTCGCACGGACGTAACTATAAATTGTTATTATGTGCACATCCGACTTACGCCCGTATTCATTTAACAAATGAGACGTACGATAACCCGTCTGAACCACCGATGTTTTGCATGCTTTTGCGCAAACATATGGAAGGGGGCATCATCGAGGCGATTACGCAAGTCGATTTTGATCGCATCATCATCATTCACGTGAAAGCAAGAAATGAGCTTGGTGATGTATGTACGAAGCAACTCATTATTGAAATGATGGGCCGCCACAGCAACATCATTCTCGTCGATGAACAGACGAATACAATTATCGATAGCGTCAAACATCTCTCGCCTGCTGTGAACCGCTATCGAACGGTGCTGCCGGGGGCGCCTTACATTTCGCCGCCATCACACGACAAACTGAATCCGCTTGATGCGACGGAAGAAACGGTGTTAAAAAAAATCGATTTTCTCGCTGGAAAATTAGCCGATCAACTCGTGGCGACATTTATGGGCATTTCTCCGCTGTTTGCTCGCGAAGCTGTTCATCGGGCAGGGCTTGCCAATCGGACGACGCTACCGAAAAGTTTTATATCGCTTATCGAAAACGTACGAAACGGAAATTTTACTCCGTGTATATATACGACAGGGGAAAAAGAAATATTTTACGCGTTGCCACTCACTCATATTGAAGGCGAAATGAAACCGTTTGACACATTAAGCGAGATGCTTGACCGTTTTTATTTCGGCAAGGCCGAACGCGACCGTGTCAAACAACAAGCGCACGATTTAGAGCGATTTGTCGCGAATGAAAAAGCGAAAAATGAGAAAAAGCTCATGAAGTTACAACAAACGTTAGAAGAAGCAAAACAAGCGGAGCGATATCGGCTGTACGGCGAATTGTTGACGGCAAATCTTTACGCGGTTGAACGCGGAATGAAAGAAGTGGAAGTTGTTAACTATTACGACGAAAATGGTGCAACGGTCACGATTCCACTTGATGAACAAAAAACGCCATCGGAAAACGCGCAAAGCTATTTTCAAAAGTATCAAAAAGCGAAAAACTCGCTTGCGATCGTCCAAGAGCAAATCGAACGCACAAAAGAAGAAATCGTCTACTTCGAAACGCTTTTACAACAGCTCGAAACCGCCTCACCAAAAGACATTGACGATATTCGCGACGAATTAATCGAACAAGGCTATTTGCGCGCCAAGGCGACAAAACAGAAAAAACAAAAGCCGCGCACGATTGACCTTGAACGCTACATCTCAAGCGACGGCACGGAAATTTTCGTCGGCAAAAACAATAAACAAAACGACTATTTAACGAACAAATTCGCAAGCAAAGACGACATTTGGCTTCATACGAAAGACATCCCTGGCTCCCACGTCGTCATTAAAAGCAAGCAACCATCCGAACAAACGATCATCGAAGCTGCCCATTTAGCCGCCTACTTTAGTAAAGCGCGCCACTCCAGCTCCGTTCCGGTCGACTACACACGCGTCCGCTACGTTAAAAAACCGAGCGGTGCCAAACCTGGTTTCGTCATTTACGAAAACCAACAGACGATTTACGTCACGCCGGATGAGGAGTTGGTCGTGAGGATGAAAAAACCCGTCTAAGCAGGCGGGTTTTTCGCACTTATCAAAATATTTTGTCGTTTTTTTATTCTCTCTTTTCGTCGAATCATGATATAATGGGAGCGAAAAAAAGGAGGTGAGCATGATGGAACAGTTGTTGCAACGCATTTTTGATGAGCTGGCATATTTGCGTGCGAATATGGCAACGAAAGAAGACGTCGCTATGTTGAAAGATGACATTCGCGTATTAGAAAACCGCGTGAGTCATATCGAACAGACGATGGCGACAAAAGACGATATTGCAAGCATCGAGCAGCGTATGGCGACAAAAGACGATATCGCAAGTATCGAGCAGCGTATGGCGACAAAAGACGATGTCGCAAGCATCGAGCAGCGTATGGCGACAAAAGACGATATCGCAAGCATCGAACAGACGATGGCGACAAAAGACGATGTCGCAAGCATCGAGCAGCGTATGGCGACAAAAGACGATGTCGCAAGCATCGAGCAGCGTATGGCGACAAAAGACGATATCGCAAGCATCGAGCAGCGTATGGCGACAAAAGACGATGTCGCAAGTATCGAGCAGCGTATGGCGACAAAAGAGGATGTTGTATCTCTGCAAAGCGGTATGCGTGAGCTTGAACATCGGGTGGAGCGAATTGAACAGACAATGGCCACAAAAGACGATGTGGCGCTCGTGCCAGCAATTCGGGAAATGGTTGGACAATTAATGGAACGAATGACTGTTGTTGAGTTGCATGTGCAAGAAATTCCTGCTATGAAACAGCAAATTGAACAATTGTCGCAACAAATGGAAGAAGGATTTGAAAAAATGGCGCATCAAGAAACGATTCTACAAGCATTATCACTCCGTTCGATTCAACAAGCAAACGATATCCACTATTTAAAAACAAACGTCATTCCCACGAAATAAATATAACATGAAAAAGGGTGTCACTCGTTGGACACCCTCGTTTTTATGCTTCTAATTGCTCACGCCAATGATGTAGTGTCGCTCGCTCTTTTTCGGTAATGATACTAAGCTCTGTTGCTGTTTCGATGAGCGTATCGTAATCGGTGACGGTGTAGTATGGGACTTGTTCTTGCTGAAATGCTCGTTTGCCTTTTTGTAATCCGTATGTAAAAATGGCAACGACGCCAAGCACATGGCATCCTGCTTCGCGCAAAGCCCGCACAGCATTTAGCGAGCTGCCACCTGTTGAAATTAAATCTTCTACGACAACAACGCGTTGCCCTCGTTCGACTTTCCCTTCAATTTGTTTCCCTTTTCCATGTCCTTTCGCTTGACTACGCACATAACACATCGGTACATCGAGTCGTTCGCTCACCCATGCCGCATGGGGAATGCCTGCGGTAGCGGTGCCAGCGACAACTTCCACATTCGGAAAATGCGTACGAATAAGCGAAGTGAGTTCATCGGCAATCATTTTTCTCACCGCTGGGTACGCTAACGTCAGCCGATTGTCGCAATAAATAGGGGATTGTATGCCGGAAGACCACGTAAATGGTTCGTTTGGGCTTAACGATACTGCACCGATCGAAAGCAATTGTTTTGCGATTCCTTTGTTCATCATTGTCCACCATCCCATTCTCGTTTTAGCCGTTCATATGCCGCATATGGATTGTGCGCTTTTGTGATACTTCGTCCGATGACGATATAATTTGTTCCAAGCTGTTTCGCCTCATATGGTGTTACAACGCGCACTTGATCGTCCGCTTGATCATCCGCAAAACGAATGCCTGGGGTAACGGTGATGAACGATGCGCCAAGTGATGCACGAAGAAACGGCACTTCTTTTGCGGAACAAACGACGCCGTCAAGCCCACTTCGATATGCAAGGGTGGCGTAATGAAGCACCGCTTCATTCATCGTACGGTCGATCAACAATTCATCATGGAGCATTCGTTCGCTTGTGCTCGTTAGCTGCGTCACCGCGATGCAACGGGGACGCTTCATTCCCGGTGGCGTTCCTTCTTCTAATCCTTCGATCGCTGCGCACATCATCGCGCTTCCTCCTGATGCATGAACGTTCACTAAATCAATGCCTAATTTCGCCAATCCTTTCATTGCTCGTTTTACTGTATGCGGAATATCATGAAGCTTTAAATCTAAAAAAATATCATGTCCGCGCTGCTTTAATTCGTCGATGATCGCTGGACCTTCTTGAAAATATAGCTCCATGCCGACTTTTAAAAAGAGCGATGTGTCAGAAAATAACTGCAAAAACGACCGCACTTCTTCCTTTGATGAAAAATCAAGTGCCACAATAAACGGTTTGTCCATTGTTCCAGCTCCTTCCCGTACATTCCGAAATATGATCGATACGTAGTTCATCTAAAAGAGGTGGCAAGTCGCGAATAATATGTGGACAAACGTACGGGTCGATAAAATTCGCTGTTCCAATCGCCACCGCGCTTGCACCGGCATAAAAAAACTCGATGACATCTTCGGCGCTTTGAATGCCACCCATGCCGATAATCGGAAGCGATACTGCTTGGCTTACTTCATAAATCATTCGAATGGCAATCGGTTTAATGGCTGGACCAGATAATCCGCCTGTTCCGTTCGCTAAAATCGGCTTCCCTGTTTTAACGTCGATGCGCATGCCAACTAACGTATTAATCATCGTCAATCCGTCCGCGCCTGCTTGTTCAATCGCTTTCGCCATCGCGACGATATTGGTGACATTCGGTGATAGTTTCACATAAACAGGCACGTCCGACACTTCTTTTACCGCCCGCGTCAGCTCCGCAGCGACTTCTGGGACCGTTCCGAATGCGATGCCGCCCTTTTTCACGTTTGGGCATGAAATGTTTAACTCGAGCGCATGAACATTTGGCGCTTTTGATATGCGCTTGGCGACTTCTACGTATTCTTCCACCGTTGAGCCAGCGATGTTGGCGATAATCGGTACGTCGTATTGCGCTAACCACGGCAGTTCTTCAGCAAGCACATAATCAACGCCGGGATTTTGCAACCCGATCGCATTTAACATGCCGCTTGCCGTCTCGGCGACACGTGGCGTCGGATTGCCGAAGCGCGCGTCAAGCGTCGTCGCTTTAATCATAATTGCTCCGAGAACGCTTAAATCGTAAAATTTCGCGTATTCCCGTCCAAATCCGAAACAACCTGAAGCAGGCATAATCGGATTTTTTAATGAAAGTCCTGGCAATTCGACTGCTAATCGGTTCATAATACGACCTCCCCCGCTCGAAATACAGGTCCATCGCTACATACTTTTTTATATGCCGTTTCGCTGTTTGGCACGTGGCATACGCATGCAAAACAAGCGCCGACGCCGCAACCCATTCGTTCTTCTAATGACAAATATAGCTCTTTATGCGGAAATTGTTGTTGTAATGCTTTTAACATCGGCTTCGGTCCGCACGCATATAACACATGAAACGAAAGGGCGTGACGTTGAATGACGTCGGTAACAAATCCTTTCATGCCGTACGAACCATCTGCCGTTGCAACGTACGTCTTACCGAACGAAGCAAATTGTTGCTCGTAAAAGACGACTTCTTTCGTTTGAAAACCGAGCACGACTGTGACACATACACCGTTTTTCACTAGTTGCTTTGCTAATTCATAGAGTGGCGGCACCCCGATACCACCACCGACAAGAAGGGCATGTTGCCCGCTTGAAAGAGCGGAAAGCGGAAAGCCGTTTCCGAGCGGACCGAGCACATCGAGCGACTCCCCAGGCTGTTTTTGCGAAAGGAGCGTTGTTCCTACCCCTTCCGCACGGTAAATGATCGTACATTCTCCTGCTTCGTGATTAATGTCGCAAAGACTGAGCGGCCGTCTTAGTAACGGTTCACGATGTCCCACTTTAACATGCACAAATTGTCCGGGGGTGTGCATGCGCTGAACGAGCGAACCGGAAAGCGTTAATTCATAAATGCCTGTTGCGATTTGGTGGTTGGAGACGATTATCATATTTTCTCTCATACGCCCACCTTCTTTTCTGTCATTGCCGTTGTCGAAAACGTCATCGCTTCTAAAACGAGCAGCATCGCTTTCGCTGTATCGAGCGACGTTAAACAAGGAATGCCATTTTCCACCGCTTCGCGACGAATGCGGAAGCCGTCGCTTTCCGTTTCTTTTCCTTTTGTTAATGTGTTAATAACGACTTGTGCTTCGCCTTGGCGAATGACGTCAAGAATGTTTGGTGAACCGGTATGAATTTTATTGACGACAGTCACAGGAATGTTCGCTTTCCGCAACGTTTGCGCTGTGCCGTTTGTCGCAAGCAATTGATAGCCGATATTGTAAAAGCGGTGCGCTATATCAATCGCCTCTTCTTTATCTTTATCGGCAATAGTTAACAATACCGCCCCGTACGGACGAATATGAATACCTGAAGCGACAAGCCCTTTATAAAGCGCCTTCGCAAACGTTTCATCTTTTCCAATCACTTCACCCGTCGATTTCATTTCTGGACCGAGCGAAATATCGACGTTACGCAACTTTGCGAATGAAAACACAGGCGCTTTCACATATACCCCTTCGCTTTCTTCTTTTAATCCGGTGTAGTAACCAAGCTCGTTTAACTTTGCGCCTAAAATGACTTTTGTTGCGATGTTTGCCATCGGTACGTTCGTAATTTTACTTAAAAATGGAACGGTACGGCTCGACCGTGGATTTACTTCTAATACGTATACGTCTCCGTCGTATAAGACGAATTGAATGTTTAATAAACCAACGATGCCTAGCCCCTTCGCAAGCGCAATCGTGTAGTCGACAATTTGCTGTTGTACATCTTTCGTTAACGTTTGCGGTGGATAGACGGCAATCGAATCGCCGGAATGAACACCGGCGCGCTCAATATGTTCCATAATGCCCGGAATAAATACATCGTCACCGTCTGAAATGGCATCAACTTCAATTTCTTTCCCGATTAAATAGCGGTCAATTAATACCGGGTGTTGCGGATTGACTTTCACTGCATGCTCCATATAATGTAACAACTCTTCTTCTTTATATACGATTTCCATTGCACGACCACCGAGCACGTACGATGGACGCACGAGAACAGGATAGCCGATGTCTTTCGCGATGTGTACCGCTTCTTCAACCGAAAACGCTGTTTTTCCTTTCGGTTGCGGAATGCCGAGTTGCGCAAGCGTTCGTTCAAATTTGTCGCGGTTTTCGGCACGATCTAAATCTTCAAGCGAAGTGCCGAGAATGCGCACCCCACGCGCCGCTAATTCCGCCGCTAAGTTGATCGCTGTTTGCCCACCAAATTGTACAATCACGCCGATCGGTTGTTCTAAATCGATGACGTGCATGACATCTTCAATCGTTAACGGTTCAAAGTAAAGCTTGTCGGAAATACTAAAGTCGGTTGAAACCGTTTCTGGATTGTTGTTAATAATAATCGCTTCATATCCTGCTTCTTTAATCGCCCATACGGAATGAACGGTCGCATAGTCAAATTCGATCCCTTGTCCGATGCGAATCGGACCCGAACCGAGTACAACGACGCTTTCACGCGTTGTAACAATAGATTCGTTTTCTTCTTCATATGTGCTGTAATAATACGGCGTTTCCGATTCGAATTCCGCTGCGCACGTATCGACCATTTTATATACCGGCGTAATGCAGGCGCGTTTCCGCATCTCATACACGTCTCGTTCAGTCATCTGCCAATATTTCGCAATCGCCACATCAGAAAAGCCCATTTCTTTCGCTTTTTTTAGCATGTCGATATTGCCAACATGTTCGCGTAAAACGGATTCGTACTTCACAATGCCTTCAATTTTTGTTAAAAAGAACGGATCGATTTGGCTCCATGCATGCACTTGTTCGACCGTTACACCGCGACGAAACGCTTCCGCAATGTAAAATAACCGTTCATCGCCCGCTTTTCGAATACGCTTTTGTATCAATGCATCATCGACTTGTTCTTTTAATTCTAAATGATAGACGTTCGTTTCAAGTGAGCGCACCGCTTTTAATAGCGACTGTTCAAACGTGCGCCCGATCGCCATTACTTCCCCCGTCGCTTTCATTTGTGTACCGAGATGACGGTTGGCGGATTCAAACTTGTCAAATGGAAAACGCGGAATTTTAATGACGACGTAATCAAGCGTTGGCTCAAAACACGCATACGTTTTTCCCGTCACAGGATTCGTCATTTCATCAAGCGTTAAACCAACGGCAATTTTTGCGGCAAGCTTCGCAATCGGATACCCTGTCGCTTTTGATGCAAGCGCCGATGAGCGACTCACGCGCGGGTTGACTTCAATGACGTAATATTGGAAGCTGTGCGGATCAAGGGCAAGTTGAACGTTGCAGCCCCCTTCGATGCCGAGCGCGCGAATGATGCGCAGCGAGGCGTTGCGCAATAGCTGATATTCACGATCGCTTAACGTTTGACTTGGCGCGACGACGATGGAATCGCCCGTATGAATGCCGACGGGATCAATATTTTCCATATTGCAAACGAC
Source organism: Anoxybacillus sp. CHMUD (assembly GCF_013096965.1). Classification (NCBI taxonomy): domain Bacteria; kingdom Bacillati; phylum Bacillota; class Bacilli; order Caryophanales; family Anoxybacillaceae; genus Anoxybacillus; species Anoxybacillus sp. CHMUD. The sequence goes on along the minus strand of NZ_SDLG01000002.1, from coordinate 75,467 downwards.
GATGGCGTTGTCTTTCGAATCGCGCATGACTTCGTATTCAATTTCTTTATAGCCTGCGATACTTTTTTCTAATAAACATTGATGAACGGGGCTCATTTTTAAGCCGCTTGAAACGATATCGACAAGCTCTTCTTCGTTCGTACAAATGCCTCCGCCTGTTCCACCGAGCGTAAATGCCGGGCGAACGATGACCGGATATCCGATTTGTGAAACGAACGCATACGCCTCTTGCAAACTATGTACGATGGCGCTTTCTGGCACCGGCTCGCCAAGCTCGTTCATAAGGGCTCGGAATTGTTCACGGTCTTCCGCTTTTTCAATCGCTTCTAATTTCGTGCCGAGAATTTCAACACCGCACTCTTCAAGCACTCCTGCTTTTGCTAATTCGACCGCCAAGTTTAATCCCGTCTGCCCGCCAAGCGTCGGCAAAATGGCATCGGGCCGTTCTTTCCGAATGACGCGCGAGACAAATTCGAGCGTTAACGGTTCCATGTATACTTTGTCAGCAATTTCTGTATCGGTCATAATCGTTGCCGGGTTGGAGTTGACGAGAATGACTTTATATCCTTCTTCTTTTAACGCTAAACATGCTTGCGTCCCCGCGTAATCGAACTCCGCTGCTTGCCCGATGACAATCGGTCCAGAACCGATGACGAGAATCGTTTCAATATCTTGACGTTTAGGCATGAACGACACCTCTTTCTTTTTTAAACTGTTCAATCATCGCAATAAAATCGTCGAATAAACCGTTTGCGTCTTCTGGACCTGGCGACGCTTCCGGATGATATTGCACGGTAAACGCAGGAACGTCGCGATGGCGAAGCCCTTCAATCGTTCCGTCATTTAATGCGATGTGCGTCACTTCTAGCCGCGTGTGACGAAGCGACTGCTCTGTAACGGTATAGCCGTGATTTTGTGAAGTAATTGCTACTTTTCCTGTTTGGAGATGTTTCACAGGGTGATTGGAACCTCGATGACCGAACTTCATTTTTTCTGTATTCGCCCCACAAGCGAGTGCAAATAGTTGATGACCGAGACAAATGCCAAAAAGCGGAACGTGACCAAGTATGTGTTGAATCATGTCAATCGCTTCTGGTACGTCTTTCGGATCCCCTGGTCCGTTCGATAACATGACACCGTCGGGATGCCATTGCAATACTTCTTCGGCCGTTGCGTTGTACGGTAACACGATGACATCGCAATGGCGTTTATTTAATTCGCGCAAAATACCATGCTTCATGCCAAAGTCGATTAAAACGATGCGATGGCCACGCCCCGGGCTAACGTATGGGCTTTTTGTCGATACGCGTTTCACTTGATCGCGCGCAAGCTCCGTTTCTTTTAAATAAGCGACTGCCTCCGTCACAGACACGCCCATGTCGCAAATCATCCCTTTTAACGTGCCGTATTGACGAATGATGCGCGTCAGTTTCCGCGTATCGACACCTGCTAAACCGGGGATATTTTTCATGCGCAAATATTCGTCAATCGTTAGCTCACTTCGCCAATTGGACGGAGATAGGCACGCTTCTTTCACAATAAACCCAAACACATGCGGTTCGATCGATTCGAAATCGTCGCGGTTGACGCCGTAGTTGCCGATCAATGGATATGTCATCGTTACGATTTGTCCACAATACGACGGATCAGTCAAAATTTCTTGATATCCTGTCATTCCTGTGTTAAAAACGACTTCACCGACTGTTTGTCGTTCACTTCCAAACGCTTCGCCAACAAAACGTGTACCATCTTCTAAAATGAGTTGTCGTTTCATTCTCCTCTTCCTTTCTGCCAAACCATTTTTCCATCTACAATCGTCATCGTTGGCCACCCTTTACATGTCCAGCCTGCAAACGGTGTATTTTTTCCTTTCGATACAAACGTGTTTGGATCAATGGCTTGTTCGGTATGTAAATCGATAATGACGAAATCTGCTTTGGCGCCAACTTTTAGTTCCCCGCCGTCAATGCGAAACGTCTCGGCTGGTTTTTTTGAAAGCCAGTCAACAAGCTGTTTTAACGTACATACTCCTTTTTCAACAAAATGCGTATATAAAAGCGGAAAGGCCGTTTCTAATCCGACGATGCCAAACGGCGCAAGTACCATCCCTTCGCTTTTTTCTTCCTTTGTATGTGGCGCATGATCGGTGGCAATAAAATCAATCGTTCCATCAAGCAACCCTTCGATTAACGCTTGTTGATCTTCTTTCGTTCGCAACGGTGGATTCATTTTAAAGTTCGCATCTAACGTTGGGATGTCTTCATCACAAAGCAGTAAATGGTGCGGAGTCACTTCAGCAGTGACGCGAATTCCTGCTTGTTTCGCCTCGCGCACGATGCGCACCGACTGTTTCGTGCTTATATGACAAACGTGGTAGTGACACCCGGTCGCTTCGGCTAACAACACATCGCGGGCAATATGTACCGATTCACAAACGGAAGGAATGCCAGAAAGTCCATACCGTTTTGCAAACGAACCGTCGTGTACACATCCTTTATATGTGAGCGTTTCGTCTTCACAATGTGCGACAATAGGCATATCGAGAGCTGCCGCTTGTTGCATCGCTTCATACATGATGCGTGCGCTTTGCACTCCCACGCCATCGTCTGTAAACGCGAACGCTCCTGCTTCTTTTAAGGCCGCGAAATCGACAAGCTGTTTTCCTGCTTGGCGCACTGTAATCGAAGCATACGGTAACACGCGCACGTGCGCCGTTTCGCGAATGCGGTTGACGAGCCACTCCATTTGTTGTTTCGTATCAGGTACTGGTTTTGTGTTTGGCATCGCTGCAATCGTTGTAAATCCGCCTTTTGCTGCAGCGAGCGTACCTGTCGCGATCGTTTCTTTATGCTCGCCGCCCGGCTCACGTAAATGAACGTGTACGTCGACAAATCCTGGCGCGACAAATTGCCCATCCACATCAATGACTTCATCATCGGCGTCTGCATGAAGGTCGTGGGCGATTTGAACGATACGACCTCCAGCAACTTTTATATCCGTCTGTATAAGTTCACCTTGCTCATTAAGCAAACGCGCACGTTTGAAAATGATAGCCATGTTTCGTTCCTCCTTTTTGTAATGCTCGTTTTAAAACAGCCATGCGCACGTATACACCGTTTTCCATTTGTTTAAAAATGCGTGATCGTTCACATTCAACGAGTTCACTTGCGATTTCTACATCGCGATTGACTGGAGCCGGATGTAAAATGATACTCGTGTTTTTCATTTGTTTTTCTCGCGCGATCGTTAAACCGTACTGTTCATGATATTGCTCTTTCGTCCATCCCATTTTTTCTTCATGACGCTCGTGCTGAATGCGAAGAAGCATGACGACGTCTGCTTCTTTCACTGCCGTGTCAAGATCGACGTATGTGCCGTACGGATTCGTTATATCTTGCCACTCAGGAGGGCTGCAAAAGAAGACGTTTGCGCCGAGCCTTGTTAATATTTCAGCATTCGAACGTGCTACTCGGCTATGACGAATGTCACCAACAATGGCAACATTCAGCCCGATAAATGTGCCAAATTGTTGACGAATCGTCAGTAAATCTAATAACGATTGCGTCGGATGATGACCGCACCCGTCGCCTGCATTAATGATCGGAATGTCAATCGTATGGCGCAACGGTTCAAAGTAATGATCGGATGGGTGGCGAATGACGACCGCTTCCACACCGATCGCTTGCAACGTCCGAATCGTATCGTACAACGTTTCTCCTTTTTGGACGCTCGACATCTCTGCATCAAACGGAATGACTTCAAGCCCAAGTTTTCGTTCCGCTATTTCAAAACTACATTTTGTGCGCGTGCTCGGTTCAAAAAATAAGTTGGCGACAAACGTTTGTTTATTGACTTTCCACGTTTCACCGTTCGCAAATCGTTCCGCTTCATGCAAAATGGCGAGCACTTCATCAACCGAGAGTTCTGCTAACGTTAGTAAATGCATATAAACTCCTCCTTTTTAGTAAAAAAACACCTTGCCGAGCGAGGCAAGGTGTTGAAAAGCATGAGGAAAACGTATGTCCTCCTCCTCGCACCTTTGTAAGCCTCGCTGGACTTCTTTTAAAAGGTGTGTTATGCGACATCATGTTTTTGTTCAAATACGCTATCCGACACTTTCGGGCGACCAGGCAAAATGAGGTTTAATACGATACCTGTGATTGCCGCAAGCGCCATACCGTGCACTTCAAATTGTTCTGATACTTTCACAACCGCATCCCCGATGCCGATGACGAGAATAACTGATGAGATGACTAAGTTTCGTTTGTCACCAAAGTCGATTTTACTATCGACAAGCATGCGCAAACCTGAAGAAGCGATAATTCCGAACAGTAAGATCGATACGCCACCCATGACCGGCGTCGGAATCGAGCTAATAAGCGCCGTCACTTTTCCTAAAAATCCGAATGCGATCGCGAGCACAGCCGCACCAGCTAACACATATACGCTATATACGCGCGTAATTGCTAATACACCGATATTTTCTCCGTATGTCGTCTTCGGCGGACCGCCGATGAGGGCTGAAATCATCGTCGCTAATCCATCACCGAAAATCGAGCGATGTAAACCTGGTTCTTTAATGTAATCGCGCCCAACGACTTTGCTTAATACGAGCTGATGACCGATATGTTCAGATAATGTCACAATGGCTACAGGCACCATCAAAAGCACAATATCGAGCGTCACGCGGACATCGTAATGAACGAACGGCAACAAGAAATCAGGCATCTCAAGCCATTTTGCTTTTGCTACCCCTGATAAATCGACGACGCCGACAGCTAACGCGTACACGTAGCCGACGATAATGCCCATCAAAACAGGTACTAAGCTAAACATTCCTCTTGATAAAATCGAAAACATAATCGTCGCAGCAAGCGTCACGACCGCAACAGAAAAGTGCGTCAAGCTATACTTTCCATCTGGGCCGTTCATCGCCATGCTGACGGCAACGTTTGCTAATCCTAAGCCGATGACGATAATGACCGGACCGACGACGATCGGTGGAAGTAAATTCATAATCCAACGATAACCTGCTTTTTTAATCGCTAAAGCGACGATGCCATATACGAGACCGGCTAAAAAACTTCCGATCATCGCCGCACCCGGACCGCCAGCTGCTTTCGCTGCAATAATTGGCGTAATAAACGCGAACGATGAGCCGAGGTAAGCAGGTACTTGCCATTTTGTCACGATTAAAAAGGCGATTGTACCGAGTCCGCTTGAAATGAGCGCCATCGCTGGACTTAACCCGACCAAATATGGCACTAAAATGGTGGCACCAAACATCGCAAATAAATGTTGTAAACTAAGTGTAACAAGCTGTCCGGAAGAAGGAACATCTTTCACGTCTAATACTGGTTTGTTCATCTTCTCTCTCCTTTTCTTTTTATTAAAAAACCCTCTTTGTCCGTACGAAGGCACAAAGAGGGTATAGGAAACGAATCCCCTTTGTCAGCCTCGCTGGACTGCCTTTAAAAAGGGTGCTTTATTCATGTATGCTCACTTGATCAATGTCGTCCACTTCTTTTAATTCGACGACAATTCTTTCTGTGCTTGATGTCGGGATGTTTTTACCGACGAAATCGGCACGAATCGGCAATTCGCGATGACCGCGGTCAACGAGAACAGCTAATTGAATTTGCGCCGGACGACCGAGATCCATAACGGCATCCATGGCGGCGCGCACCGTTCGGCCTGTAAATAATACATCATCAACTAAAACGACTTTTCGATTTGTAACGGAAAACGGGACGTCCGTTCCTTTCACAAGCGGTTCACGATCGTCTGTTTTTACTGTTAAATCATCACGGTATAATGTAATATCTAACTCGCCAACAGGAATAGACGTTCCTTCAATTTGTTCAATGCGTTCAGCTAATCGCTTTGCTAAGTAAATGCCGCGCGTTTTAATACCGATGAGGACGCAATCGTCAATCCCTTTATTGCGCTCAATAATTTCGTGAGCAATACGCGTCAACGCGCGTCGAATCGCTTGTTCGTCTAATACAATTGCCTTTTGCATCGTTCCACCTCCATACAAAAAACCCTCTCACCGTTTGGCGAGAGGGTATATGTAGGCACACGTCACCTAAATCCGACACCTTCTCAGCCTCACGGGACTGAACTTAAAGGTCTTTGTTTACTTGAACTCATTGTACGTTTCTTTTTTTCGTTTGTCAACGATTATTTCGCAACATGTCGAGCAATCGCTCAAATTCGTGAGGAATCGGGGCTTCAAACTGAAAATATTCGCCCGTGCGCGGATGTTGAAATCCTAATACCCCAGCGTGAAGCGCCTGTCCGTCAATCGGCAACGTTTTGCGTGGACCGTATTTTGGATCTCCGGCAAGCGGATAGCCAATGTATTTCATATGCACACGAATTTGATGCGTCCGCCCTGTTTCAAGCTGACATTCAACGAACGTATAATGTTCAAATCGTTCGAGGACGCGAAAATGTGTCACCGCTTCTTTTCCGTTTTCCACAACGGCCATGCTTTGACGATCGCGTGGGTCGCGCCCGATTGGGGCATCAATCGTCCCATAATCGTGCGGAATGACACCGTGAACGATCGCGACATATTTGCGCGTCACCGTTTTGTTTACAAGTTGATTAACAAGCGACTCATGCGCCAAATCGTTTTTGGCAATCATTAATAAACCGGACGTATCTTTATCGATGCGATGAACGATGCCCGGTCGAAGCACACCGTTAATGCCGGAAAGGTCTTGACAATGTGCAAGTAACGCGTTAACAAGCGTCCCGTGCATATGCCCTGGCGCTGGATGAACGACCATGCCGCGCGGCTTATTGACAACGAGCACGTCCGCATCTTCGTAATAAATATCAAGCGGAATTGGCTCCGGTGCGACATCTAACGGCTCCGGACTCGGAATGGAAATGACCACTTCATCATCGACATGGCATTTGTAGTTCGGTTTCACCGCTTTACCGTTCACGAGCACATGCCCTTCTTTTAACCATTGTTGTACTTGAGAACGCGACCATTGTTCATTTAGTTCAGCAATGACTTTATCAATGCGCTCTCCATCGTGTTGTTCTTCAATCGTGAGTTGAATTTGCTCCATCGCTCATTCCCTTTCGTTGTTTTTCTTCGGTCCATGTATAAATAAACATGAGCGCAACACCGATTGTCAATGCTGCATCGGCGACGTTAAAAATCGGGAAGCTATAATTGAAAATGTACGTATGCACAAAATCGACAACTTCTTTTCGAAAGACGCGATCAATAAAGTTCCCGAGCGCGCCACCAAGCATCAGTCCAAGCGCGATGCCAAACAGCCGTTGCGTCGGTTGCAACCGTTGAATGTATATGACGATGCCGACGACAACGACAACCGTAACGATATAAAACAACCAAAATTGCCCCTGCAACATGCCCCATGCCGCGCCGCGATTACGATGCGACGTTATGTATAATACGTTTTCAATAATTGGAATGCTTTCCCCTAATTCCATATAGCGAACGACAAGCCACTTCGTCCATTGATCAAGCAAAATGACGACAAAAGCAAGCAAATAATATACCATCATACCCCTCCAAGACGAAATTCTTTTTCATTGTATCACAAACAATCCCCCCTTGAAAACGAGGGGGGATTAGTGTTATTGCTTGACAATTGTCGCACAACGTGGACATAGCTCTGGGTGGTCTGCATCTTCGCCGACTGTCGGAGTAACGACCCAGCAACGTGCGCACGTTTTTCCTTCCGCTTGTTTGACGACAATCGCTGTTTTTGTAAATGTTTGCGCCTCGCTCGGTGCTTCTGTAAATGAGCCACCAATCGAAAACGCAGAAACGATTAACAATTGTTTCATATCTTCTTTAATGGAGTCGATGAGCGCTTTCGTGTCGTCCGTCGGATATAAAATGACGTGCGCCGTTAGCGACTTGCCGATTAGTTTTTCATTGCGCGCCACTTCTAGCGCTTTTAATACTTCGTCGCGCAATTCCATAAACGCATCCCATTTTTTAACGATGCGATCGACATCATCAATATGCACGGATTCTGGCATATCGACAAGCTGTACGCTTTCTTCTTTCACGTGTGGAATGTACGACCACACTTCATCTGCCGTATGCGGTAAAATTGGCGCAACAAGTTTCGTTAACGCTACAAGCGTTTCATACAACACCGTTTGAATTGAACGACGTTCATGATTATTGGCTGCTTCGATGTACAACACGTCTTTTGAAAAATCGAAGTAAAAAGCGCTTAAATCGACGGTGCAGAAGTTGTTTATTTCATGGTAAATCGTCGCAAATTCATACGTTTCATACGCTTGTTTTACTTTTTCGATGAGACGATTTAATTTAATGAGCATGTAACGGTCCACTTCGCGCAACTGCTCGATCGCTACCGTATGTTCTGCAGGATTGAAATCGAATAAGTTCCCGAGCATGAAACGGAACGTGTTGCGAATTTTACGATATACTTCTGCGACTTGTTTTAAAATGTTGTCAGAAATGCGCACGTCCGCTTGATAGTCGACAGAAGCAACCCAAAGACGCAAAATGTCGGCACCAAGCTGTTCCATGACTTTTGCTGGTACGACGACGTTGCCGAGCGATTTGCTCATTTTTCGTCCTTCGCCATCTAGTACGAAGCCATGGCTTAATACGCCTTTATACGGCGCTTTTCCGGTAACTGCAACCGCGGTGGAGAGCGATGAGTTAAACCAGCCGCGATATTGGTCGGACCCTTCTAAATAAAGATCTGCTGGACGTTGTAAATCGTCCCGTTCTTCTAATACCGCTTGATGAGAAGAACCAGAGTCGAACCAAACGTCCATAATGTCCGTTTCTTTCGTAAACCGTCCGTTCGGGCTGCCTGGATGCGTAAACCCTTCTGGGAGCAAATCTTTCGCTTCGCGCTCAAACCAAACGTTTGAACCGTATTGGCGGAACAAGTTCGATACGTGTTCAATCGTTTCGTCTGTAATAATCGGTTCACCGTTTTCCGCATAAAAGACTGGAATCGGTACGCCCCACGCACGTTGGCGCGAAATGCACCAGTCGCCACGATCGCGAATCATGTTGTGGATGCGAATTTCACCCCATGCTGGCACCCATTTCGTTTCTTCGACAGCTTTCAATAATTGATCACGAATTTTGTCGATGGACGCAAACCATTGAGCTGTCGCACGGAAAATTGTCGGTTGCTTCGTCCGCCAATCGTGCGGATACGAGTGCGTAATAAACGATAGTTTTAATAAAGCACCTACTTCTTGTAGCTTTTCTGTAATCGCTTTGTTCGCGTCATCGTAAAACATGCCAGCAAACCCTGGCGCTTCTTCCGTCATATAGCCGCGTTCATCGACAGGGCAAAGAACACCGAGGCCGTATTTTTGACCGACGATAAAGTCGTCTTCCCCGTGTCCTGGGGCCGTATGAACGCAACCGGTTCCGGCGTCTGTTGTGACGTGTTCGCCACAAATGACGAGCGAATCGCGGTCGTAAAACGGATGTTTCGCAACGACGTATTCGAGTTCGCTTCCTTTCACTGTTTTTAATACAGTCACATGCTCCCAGCCGATTTCTTTTTGTACCGATTGTAATAACTCCGATGCAATGACGTATTTGCCACCATCTGCCTCAACGACGCTATATTGCAACTGTGGATGAACAGCGATACCTAAGTTCGCTGGAATCGTCCATGGCGTTGTCGTCCAAATGACGATTTTTTCGTCGCCATTAAGCACCCCTTTTCCGTCTTTGACAGGAAAAGCGACGTAAATCGATGGGGAACGTTTGTCTTTGTACTCGATTTCCGCTTCGGCAAGCGCCGATTCACTTGATGGAGACCAATACACAGGTTTTAATCCTTTATAAATTAATCCTTTTTTCGCCATTTCACCAAATACTTTAATTTGTTGTGCTTCATATTCTGGCGTTAACGTAATGTAAGGATTGTCCCAATCGCCGCGCACACCAAGGCGTTTAAATTGTTCGCGCTGGCGGTCAATTTGCTCGTATGCATATTGTTCGCATAGCTTGCGGAATTCCGCAACGCTCATTTCTTTCCGATTGACGCCTTTATTTTTCGTCAGCGCCGTTTCAATTGGCAAGCCGTGCGTATCCCAGCCCGGTACGTACGGAGCACAATAGCCGCTCATTGACTTATAGCGAACGATAAAGTCTTTTAAAATTTTATTAAGGGCATGTCCCATATGAATGTCGCCGTTCGCATACGGCGGTCCGTCATGCAATACGAAAAGCGGGCGATCTTTTGTACGCTCTTGCACTTTTCGATAAATGTCCATTTCATCCCATTTTGCTTGCATTTGTGGTTCACGTTGTGGAAGATTTCCGCGCATCGGGAAATCGGTTTTTGGCATGAGTAACGTATCTTTGTAATCCATTTTGTTTACCTCCTTTTATGTAAATAAAAAACCTTCTCATGCCCAAAAGGGACGAGAAGGTCTCGCGGTACCACCCTTGTTGACTATGTAAACATAGCCCACTTGACATTCGTAACGGGAATGACGCGCCGTGGCCTACTATTTGTTCAGCACGGAACTCCGGGGTGATTTTCATTCTTTCGCTTATGCCGAGCTTCCACCGCCCTCGGCTCGCTGTAATAAGCTGATGAAAGAACTACTGTCCCCTTCATCGTTTTCTCATGTATAACTGTATTCGATATTATAGGCAATCACAATAGCCATCGTCAAGACTCTGTTATTTCTTGCACCGCTTCATCATCAAGTTTGTAATCTAATAAATGATCCCAGTCGCCGCTATTTAACATATCGAGCTGCGCTTCAATTAACATTTTAAAACGATTGCGGAACACTTTCGCTTGACGCTTTAGTTCTTCCACTTCCATCGCGATTTTTCGCGTTTTTGCGAGCGCCTCACTAATGATGCGATCCGCATTTTTCTCCGCCTCTTTAATGATAAGCTTCGCTTCTTTTTGCGCGTTTCGCTTCACTTCTTCGGCTGTTTCTTGCGCAATTAAAATCGATTTATTTAACGTTTCTTCGATATTTGTAAAATAGTTGAGTTTTTCCGTCAGCTCTCGCACTTTTTCCTCAAGCTGCTTTTTTTCACGCAAAATCATTTCATAGTCTTTAATGACTTGATCTAAAAACTCGTTCACTTCATCTTCATCATATCCGCGAAAGCCTCGGCTAAATTCTTTATTATGAATATCTAACGGCGTTAACGGCATGCGGCCCACCTCCATCTTATGTACGTACCGTATGTTTCGACATGTTTTGCGAAAATCCTTCTTTTATTTTGCTTTTTCGACAACGATGCGCCATTTTTCTTTTTTTGTTTGACCGACAATCGCTTGCAGTCGGCAGCGCCCATACCCGCGTAACGACAATAAATCACCTTCTTGGCACTCCATATGAGCTTGATCAACCGTTTTCCAATTCACTTTCACGAAGTTTTGGGCAATGAAGGCTTGTGCTTTTTGGCGTGATATGCGAAAACATTGCGCTAAAATGGCGTCAAGTCGCAAAGAAGAAACGGTAAATGTTTCTTCTTCCCATTCTTCTTTCACAGCGAGAAGTTGCGAAAGCGGTTGTTCTTCTAACGATACTTTTGCTTTTCCAATCGTTGTGACGTTCATTTTCACAAACGGTGCAATTTCTTTAGCGACGACAAACTGAATGATATCATCAACGATGACGATATCGCCAAATTTTTCACGCTTCACACCGAGTGACAAAAGGGCACCGAGCACGTCACGATGCCCGAGTGTAACAAATTTTTTTGGATAGCGAACGGAAAACAACGATAGTTGAAAATCATCTTCATTCGGTTGCATGTAAGTCGGATATAGCAGTGCTCGCTTTCGTTCAACAGATGATGAGCCACCAAAAAAGGCAACGTGCACTTCATCGTGATGGCCGACAATCGAGCGGACGATTTGTTGTTCGCGCGGAGTTAAAAAATCTGTGAGCTTCGGAGCATATTGTTCCGTGACAAGCCGCTTCCATTCGCAAACGAGATCAATAAAATGATGCTCTTCCTTGCGAAAATGTTGATAAATATCCATTACAACCCTCGAATGACCATGTCGACTAATCCGTAAACGCCCGCCGTCGCAAAACGTAACACAAGCAAGGCGACGATCGGAGAAATGTCGATCATGCCAATCGGTGGAATAAAGCGACGAAACGGCTCTAAATACGGCTCACAAATGTTGGCGAGAAATTGACCAATTTTTGTTTCACGCGCATTTGGAAACCATGACATTAAAATGTAAACAATAATCGCGTACGAATATACTTCAATGACGGTTGCTAGAAAATTTGCTATTTGATACAAAATTACCACCTCTTTATTGTCGGTTCATCGTCAGAAACGATCGAAATGGATCCACTTACATCTACATTATCCGGCGTGCATAAAAAAATGGTAGAGCCGACTTGTTGAATGTCTCCGCCAATCGCATACACCGTTCCGCTTAAAAAGTCGACAATGCGCCGCGCTTGATCACGGTCAACACGATGAACGTTTACGACGACAGCACGCCGATTTTTTAAATGGTCGGCAATTTCTTGTACTTCCGCATATGCGCGCGGCTCAAATAAGACGAGCTTGGACGATTTTTGTACACTTTGTAAACTCACAACATTTTGTTTTTGTTCGGCTTTCGGTTGTTGAACGACTTCTTCTTCCTCGTATTCATCTTCTTCCCATTTTTCTTCATCTAAATCGAAAAAATCGCGAATTTTTTTCACAAATCCCATCATTCCACCTCCTCTTCACCGACAAGACATGTACCGAGGCGAAGAAACGTTGCTCCTTCTTCGACTGCAATTACGTAGTCGTTTGACATCCCCATGGACAATTGTGTACAAGGGGCGTGCGGCAATTGTTTTTCTTGTACTTGTTCTTTCAACTCGCGCAACGTCCGAAAACAGCGACGAATCGTCGCCTCATCGTCCGTATATGGCGCCATCGTCATTAATCCGACAACTTCAATACGTGAAAAAGCAGATAATGTTTCAATAAACGGCAATACGTCTTTTGGCGCTAGCCCGTGTTTCGATTGCTCCCCTGAAACATTGACTTGCACGAAACATTTGATCGTTCGATTCGCCCGTTTGTTAATTTCTTCTGCTAATGAAAGACGGTCGAGCGAATGAACGTAGTCAACGTAATCGATGATTTGTTTCACTTTTCTTGATTGCAACGTGCCGATAAAATGCCATGTTGCTTCTTTTCCGATTGTTTCGTATTTTTGTAAAAAACCGTCGGTACGACTTTCGCCTAAATGAACGATGCCCGCATCGATCGCCTCTTTTGCTCGCGCGATGCTGACATATTTTGTCACTGCCACAATTTTAACGTCTGATGCGTTTCGTCCTGTTTTTTCACACGCTTTAGCAATATGTTGTTGAATTGTTTGTAACCGTTGTTTGACCGACATATCATTCCCTCCAGCCAATAAGCGCCATCATTCTTCCTGTTTTGCCACCGTCGCGTCGGTGAGAGAAAAATAATGACTGCTCACAGCTTGTGCAATACGATGAAACAGCGATACGTTCGCTCGGAACACCTGCTTGCTGCAAAAGCTGTTTATTCATTTCTTTTAAGTCGAGCGCATACTGTCCCTTACTTGTTTCATTATAAAGAGATTGTGGCGAGTTGACTAGCGCCTTTTGAACGAATTCAATGACGCGATCATCGACGACGTAACAACAACGGCCGATCGACGGACCGATCACAACATGAATATGTTGGGGAGCGACGCCTTCTTCTTCCCACCGTTTCACCATTTGTCCAGCGATGTTTTGCACCGTTCCTTTCCAGCCAGCGTGTGCTACCCCAATAAGCTTTTTACTTGGCGCAAAAAAGTAAAGCGGAACACAATCCGCAAAACAAAGCGCCAACATGAGATCTTGTTCGCTTGTATACAGACCGTCTGTATGCGGCAAAGCGGTATCGTACGTGCGCACGCCTTTGCCCGCATGTTCTTTCGTCACTTTTTGCACATGTACGCCATGCACTTGATCCGCACATACCCAGCGATCAAGCGACACGTTCAGTTGGTCCGCTACTTTTTTCCGATTTTCATACACCGCGTCTCGTTCATCGTTGACGTGCATGCCAACGTTTAACGTCGCAAACGGTCCGATGCTCACTCCGCCTCGTTTTGTCGTAAACGCCACGACGACGTGTTCCCATCCATGAAACAAAAGCAATGACTCGCTCGCTTGTCGAAATATTTCATTCATCGTTCGACATCCTCTGTACAATTTTATCACTTTTTTTCCTATTTTATCACAGCTTGCCGAAAACGTGAATTATTCATCGCCATCTAATCGAACGAGAATGACGTCGGCACCAACTTTCACAATATCGCGCCACGGAATAATAATTTCATCCGTTCGTCCAAATAAACCGAGCACCTTCCCTGCACCGATAATGATGATAGCTTCAATTTGACCGGTCGTTAAATTAATATCAATATCTCCAATATTTCCAAGCCGTTTGCCGTTTGCGACATTGACGACGTCTTTTTGTTGGAGTTCAGAAATTTTCACCATGTTCCCCCGCTCCTTTTCTTCTTTCTATCTCCTATATGTATGCGTAAATCGAAGGTTGTAGTCATGTTGAAAGCATAGAAAAACCCCCAGCTGTGTGGGGGATGTTACCATTGAATATTTTTATTCATTTGTTTAATGGCCGCTTTTTCTAAACGAGATACTTGCGCTTGGGAAATCCCGATTTCTTCGGCCACTTCCATTTGTGTCTTCCCTTGAAAAAATCGTTTGCGAATAATCATTTTTTCGCGCTCATTTAGCCGACGTAGCCCTTCTTTCAGCGCGATTTCCTCAATCCAATTTATATCACGGTTTTTCTCATCACTCAGCTGGTCCATCACATAAATTGGGTCGCTACCATCGTTGTAAATCGGTTCAAATAAGGAAACAGGATCTTGAATCGCATCCAATGCAAACACAATTTCTTCGTGTGGGACGTCTAAAATTTTTGCAATTTCTTCTGCTGTCGGTTCTTTTGCTGTTTCACTCATCATTTTTTCGCGCACTTGTAGCGCTTTGTATGCAATATCGCGCAACGAGCGGGACACGCGAATCGGGTTATTGTCACGTAAATATCGGCGGATTTCACCAATAATCATCGGTACAGCATACGTTGAAAATTTCACGTTTTGACTTAAATCAAAATTATCAATCGATTTCATAAGTCCGATACAGCCGACTTGAAACAAATCGTCGACATATTCACCACGATTGTTAAATCGCTGAATGACGCTTAATACGAGCCGTAAATTCCCGTTGATTAATTTTTCGCGTGCCGATATGTCACCGGCTTGCATTTGGCGGAATAGTTCACGCATTTCTTCGTTTTTCAGTACGGGAAGTTTCGATGTATCAACGCCGCAAATTTCAACTTTGTTTCTTGCCATGTCTTTCCCTCCTTGCAGGAGATGCTGTCAGCTTTCAGTATCTCCTTCGAAGGGAAAAATATGCATTACATCATTTTGTTAAACTCTTTTCGCAATCGTTTAATAATTCGCTTTTCTAAACGGGAAATGTACGATTGGGAAATGCCTAACAAGTCCGCGACATCTTTTTGTGTTTTTTCTTCTCCACCACTTAGCCCGAAGCGAAGTTCCATAATTTGTTTCTCTCGATCGCTTAATTGATCGAGCGCACGAAATAATAAGTTTCGGTCAATATTTGCTTCTAAATCTTTCGTAATGACGTCATCTTCTGTGCCTAATACGTCCGACAACAACAGTTCGTTGCCGTCCCAGTCGATGTTTAACGGTTCATCAAACGATACTTCTGAACGTACTTTATTGTTGCGCCGTAAATACATTAAAATTTCATTTTCAATGCAGCGCGATGCATATGTAGCGAGTTTAATTTTCTTCTCCGGGTTAAACGTATTGACTGCTTTAATTAACCCGATCGTACCAATGCTAATTAAATCTTCAATGTTAATGCCGGTATTTTCAAATTTTCGGGCGATGTAGACGACGAGGCGAAGATTTCGCTCAATAAGGAGCGAACGCGCTGTTTCATCCCCAGAAGGAAGTTTTTTTAATAACATTTCTTCTTCCTCTTTTGTGAGCGGCGGTGGCAATGCCTCGCTTCCACCAATGTAATAAATTTCGTCCGCTTTAAGCCCTAATTTTTTTAATAGTTTGTACCATACATATGTGAGGCGTAATTTGAATAACTTCATCCTATTTCGCGCAGGAGACTCCCACTTCAACGACCAAAGGAGTAAGTGGGAGAGGAATGCGCGTTCCCCCTTTCTTTTGTGTATGATATAATAAAGGCGTGGAGAAAACCGTTCAATAAAGGCACTCCAATAACTGCTACTCGATGTATGGAGTTGGTTACAGGAAACGTTGTAACCGTAAAACATCGAGCGTAGGTCCGTCTGTTGTGTGTGGAAGCCAAGTACTGCCAACAGACACACCGAGAGAATCGGTAACGATGCAGGCATGACCTGCGTCGTTGGGTAGTCGTCAACCTGCCCCTGATGCAACCCCAAGTCAAGGAAGGAGGAAGAAGTCCGTTTGCACTTCTGGGGAGTTGCAAGCCCTCACTTCAAGCGTTAACTAAGTGGGGGTAGTTGACAAAAAACCTCCTTCTATTTCAGCACGAACGGCCGTATGATAATAATAATTACGAAGCTTGCGACATAACCATATGCGGATGAACGATGCAGTTATACTCTCCGTCTGCTGATAATGATGACGGATAAAAGCCAACAAGCACTTTTTTGACAGATATCCATTGTTTTCCGTCCAACCATTGTACGTCGTCTGGTTTCATCGCTACTAACAGCTGTTGCTCGACGCCAACGGCGCGATATGGAACGAAACGTATCCGGCTCACCCATTCGTTCGGGATGTCATCTGTGTACGTACGTTTTTGAATCATTTGTAAAACAGTTTGAGGGAAAATATGTGCGAACGGTTGCAATTCGACGATCATAACCGGTGTGTTTGTGAATGGGTCGCGCAACTGGTTTCCACTGTCAATTAATCCTTTTAAACATACCGTTTGTCCAAAACATGTGACACGCACATCGATGACGTGTTCAAACCGCAATTTTTTTTCGCGAATCGTTCCCATTTGCACTTTTGATAACATCCATAAAATTGGAAACATGATGACGATAAACAACCAGCTGATCGAAGTTGAATGCGTGAGCCAACCCGATGAATAAGGCGTGATTTCACTTTGCAACAAAAAGTGAAAGGCCACCATCCCTCCGCCCATCATAAACGTGGCGAAATAAAAAGCGAGCACGTTTTCCACAAAAAAGCGAAAGCGATGGAAACCAAAACAAATCCACACGATGAAAAAAGAGATGACAAGTTTCGTTACGAAATGAGATGTCATATAAGCAAAAGGAGTGAAAACAAGCAAGACGAGCAACGAACCGAATAATGCTGCAAGCATAAGCCGCCATAAACGAATGCGACGCTTTAACATAATTGCCGCAAGCCATAGCAACATCGCATCAAAACAAAAATTTAATAACCATACGAGATCGGCATAAATCAGCGGCATCCCCTCCTTACAACATCTTGAAACTAGTATATAGCACTTCCAATAGAAAAGTGTGTCAAACGATGACGTCATTTCTTCAGAGATTTTGTCATATGATGATGGAAATAAAAAAACGCCCACACGTAGTGAGCGTTTTTTTAACGGCGACGGTTGCGATTGCGTAAAAAGGCAGGGATGTCGAGTGGATCCTCGACTTGTTGTCCGCGTGTTGGCGAGTAGTCGACTGGCTCTTCTTTTTTCTCGCGCTTGACGCCAACTGTCGGTTTGACAACCGCTTGTCGCGTCGCTTTCGCTTGATTCACTTCTTCGTTAAATCCTGTCGCGATAACCGTAACGACAATTTCGTCTTTTAAGTTTTCGTTAATAACCGAACCGAAAATCATATTGACGTCTTGATCAGCAGCAGATGCGACGATATCGGCTGCTTCTTGCACTTCGTACAAGCTTAAGTTCGTACCGCCTGTAATGTTCATTAATACGCCTTGGGCACCGTCGATCGATGTTTCTAATAGCGGGCTCGAGATCGCCTTTTTCGCTGCCTCCGCGGCGCGATTTTCCCCCGTTGCTACGCCGATTCCCATGAGGGCTGAACCTTTGTTCGACATAATCGTTTTCACATCGGCAAAGTCTAAGTTAATTAATCCCGGCACCGCAATTAAGTCGGAGATGCCTTGTACCCCTTGACGAAGCACGTTGTCTGCTTCGCGGAACGCTTCTAACATCGGCGTATTTTTATCAACGATTTCTAATAGACGGTCGTTCGGAATGACGATGAGCGTATCAACGGCTTCTTTCATCGCTGCGATACCGCTTGCCGCTTGCATCGCGCGCTTTCTTCCTTCAAACGTGAACGGCCGTGTGACGACGCCGACAGTAAGCGCACCTAAATCGCGTGCAATTTGAGCAATAACTGGCGCCGCTCCTGTTCCTGTGCCCCCACCCATGCCGGCTGTGACGAATACCATATCGGCACCTTTGAGCGCTTCTTCAATTTGTTCTTTACTTTCTTCGGCCGCTTTTTTTCCTACTTCTGGATTTGCTCCTGCACCTAATCCGCGCGTCAATTTTGCACCAATTTGTAGTTTAGTTGGCGCCTTGGATAAGTTTAGCGCTTGAGCATCTGTATTAACCGCAATAAATTCAACACCTTGTACACCATGTTCAATCATGCGATTGACAGCGTTATTTCCGCCGCCGCCGACACCAATTACTTTAATTGTTGCTAACTGATCAACAGTCGTGTCAAACTCCAACATGATAATCCTCCTAGCCATTCAAATTGTCATTCAAAAAAGTATCCGAAAAATTTCTTTACTTTATGCCCTAAATGTTCTTCTTTTTGTTTTGGCTTTGCTGGCGCTTTATGCACCTTTTTCTCCGATTGGAAATCGTCTGTCGCGCTCGAAGTAAGAACAGGAACGTGTCTTCCTTGTAGCTTCGCATTTTTATAAGCAAATTGAATTAAGCCAACACCGTTTGTATATCGTGGATCGCGGACGCCAATATAATCCGGCATCGCCACGCGTACAGTATTTTCAAAAATGGCTTCGGCAAGTTCCAATACACCCGGCATATTGACTGTTCCACCGGTTAACACGTATCCGCCAGGCAAATCGCGAAATCCGCGTTTTCGAATTTCCGTTTGTGCCATGAGTAAAATTTCTTCGACACGCGCTTCGATTATATCCGCAATTTCCAATTGACTAAACTGTTGCTGTTGGTCGGTGCCAATGATCGGAACGCTAAACACTTCCTCGTCAGAAGCGAGGTCGTAAAAAGCATGTCCATGCTTAAGTTTAATGCGCTCTGCATCTTCTGTCGACGTACGCATGCCGATCGATAAATCTTTTGTAATATGTTCACCACCGATCGGAAGTACGGTCGTTGCTTGTAAAAAGCCTTGTTCAAACACAGCGACCGTCGTTGAACCACCACCGATATCAATAAGTGCCACACCTAAATTTTTTTCATCTTTCGATAATGCAATTGAGGCGGCCGCTAGTGGTTGAAGGCACACATCAAGCACATCTAACCCCGCTCGTTCGACACAGCGAAGCACGTTATGTAAAGCGGTTTTCGATGCAGTAATCATCGTTCCTTCCATTTCCAATCGGACACCTAACATACCGCGCGGGTCGTTAATGCCATCAAGGCCGTCAACGATAAACTGTTTCGGAATGACGTCAATAATTTCGCGCTCTGGTGGAATGGAGACGACTTGTGCCGCTTCAATAACGCGTGTGACGTCTTCAGTTGTAATTTCTTTATTTTCGCTTGATACAGCGACAATCCCATTGCACGGTTGAAGTTGAATGTGGTTGCCGTTTACTCCGACAATGGCGCCTTTAATCGTTACGCCGACCATCCGTTCCGCTTGGTCAACCGCTCGTTTAATGGATTGTACTGTTTCATCTATATCAATGATAGAGCCTTTTTTCAGCCCTTGCGATTTCACATTGCCGACACCGATAATGCTTAGCTGATCGTTCATCATTTCACCAATGATCACTTTCACGCTCGATGTACCGATGTCAAGACTAACATAAAAATCGTTGCTGTTCATTCTGGTGGCACCTCCTTTACAAAATGAACGTTACTATGTATATCAACACTATATTCCACATTCGAACAGCATTCCCTTTTTTATAAACGATTTTTTTGGCGGCTTTCTAACCATTTCGTTAGCAAAATTCGGCGGATGACAGCGATGTTTTGAAACAGGCGCACACCGAACGCAAATACAGCTGCTAAATACAAGTCTACACCAAGATGCACACCGAGAAAAGCTAAACTTGTTGCTAAAATAATATTAAAAAAAAATCCAGATACAAACACGTGCTCATCGTAAATATTTTGCAAATGTGCGCGAATACCACCTATGAGCGTATCAAACGCTGCGAGCACCGCGATCGATAAGTAGTTAGCATATTCGCTCGAAATGCGCCAATCTGTCAACAATCCGAGCAATATGCCAATGACGAGGCCGAGCAACGGAAGCCACATCACGTTCACCTCCTATCCTCTTCAACTGCTTCCATTTGTTTCACACGCACTACTCCATCGTACGGAGGAATGACGACACGTTGTTGCGGTTCTGAAATCGTCAGAAGTAAATTTTCAATGGCAAAGTCATCGGCAATCGTTGAAGCTTTTAACCGGTTGTACATTTTTTCGGCGTCCGCTGCAATGACTTTAATTTCAAATGGGGAAGAGCGAAGCGGATACGAATCGACTTTCGTCACACCGTTAATGTCGCGAATGACCGTCGTGTTGACGACGCGCTGATCTGCAATCGCTACATATTGGGCGCCATACATGTTTAATTCATTCATGAGTCGGCGAAGCAACTCTGCTGACACCGTATCGCTAATCGGGCCAACGTACGATTCATCATACATTTGTTCGACATAAAGCACGACACCTTCCCCGACAACTTCCGTTAACCCAGCTTCTTTTTTTAGTTCTTCTACCGTTTGGCGAAGAATCGCTCCTTTGCTTTCTGAACGTTGCTGTTCATATTTTTCTAACGTTTCTTCATATTTTCGTATTTCGTTTAATAGTTGTTTATGTAGCTCTTGTTCTTTTTTTAAATCTTGTCTAATTTCCCATATGTCACGTGTATCGCGCACATCTGGCTCGTTGTTCGTCTGGAATTGGACAGCTAACATAAAGCCAATAATGAGCGACACAAGCGTGAAATGCCATATCGTTTTTTGCGTCAACATCGCTCCTCCTCTATTTTTGCATCAACGGTTCCATTGTAATTTCCGATTTTTCCGTAATGTCAACAATAATACGGTCGCTCGTCAGTTGATCTTTCACCCCACCAGCAATCGTTAACGCCGGAATAAGTACGTTTGGGTCGCCGATCGCTTGAATAACGAACGGGGCTGGATGTTGTGTCCCGTCGATTTCAATGACCGGACCATTGCACAAAATATACGATCGGTGCGATAATCGCTGTCCGTTAATCGATATTGCAGACGCCCCCGCAATCAATAGTTCATTGACAACTTGAAACACATGTTGTTCATGGACGATGTAGTTTGTGGCGTTCGCTTCTGAAGGAATGTATGAAGCATCAGATAGCGTCACTTCGACCCCTTTTCCTTTCACTTTCACTTTGCCAAGATACATGCGCAACCGTTCTGCATCTTCAGCGAGGTTAAAATAAATTTGTTCTTCGCTTGCTAATTGTTTTTCCATTTCGCGTACGCGTTGTTGTTTTTTAAACAATTCAGCTTGCAACTTTTTGTTTTGCTCTTGTTGTTCAATGAGCTGTTGACGATATTCGTACTCTTTATCCCATTGACGTTCTAGCTCGCGATTGGCCGTCTCTTTTTTCGTTATCTGATAAGAAAAAGCCAACATAAATCCTAAAACTAAACAAACGAACGACAAAATGACGTGGCTACCGTTCATTTTCATCGTCTTTGTCATCCCCTTCATCCGCTTTGTACGGTTTGAAATATGTGCTCATCTCTAAATGAAGGACGCCTTTCACCCCCGGCTGTAACTGACTGACAATCGAAGGATAATGCACAATTTTTTTCGCAAAACGATCGATTGTAGCACTCACTTCGATGCCGTCATTCATATAGACAGTAATATGCCTTGCATCCAATGCGTTTGGGGTATAATGAATTTCTGAGATAAGGTTTAAAATCGAATTTGGCGTATTCGCCAATTGGGCAGCCATGTCTTGAATAGCCTCTCCTTCTTTCCACCCGACTAAAATCGGAGCATCACTCGGAATCACTTGTTTCGCATGCGTCAACACTTTTCCGTTATCTAAAATCGGCAAAAAGGAATGCTTGTCCAAAATGTAAGCGATGCGCTTTCGCTCGACGATCACGATGTCAATACGATTCGGAATTCGTTTTTTTACACTGACGTCTTTCACTTCTGGATGTTGTTTCACTCGCTGTTCGACCTCGTCTTTTTTTACTTTCCAAAAGCTCGTTTGTTTCGTTATACCGCTTAATTGGATGATCTGTTGCGAAGCGATATGATGATTTCCTTCGACGTGGATGACTGCGACGTTGCTAAGTGGCGACTGGGCATAAACAACGCCTAATAAAAGCATAAAAAATAAAGCGATATATGCAACAAGTAAGCGATTAGCACGCTGTCGTCGCTGCTCCTTTAATTTTGGTACACGTTCTTCAAGAACAACAACTTTTCCTTTTTCTTTTCCCATTCACTCCACCTCGGTCGATGGACCAAATCAAAATAACAAGAAAACTAACGGCGCATGTCAGCCACCGTTAGTTCATCATCTCCATTTCTATTATAGCATAGTATAGAAAAATTAGGATGGGGAAAATGTATTACTTCCGCCCAACAATTTCAACTTCTGTTTGCAACGACACGCCATATAAGTCGTGAATCGTCTTTTTCACATAATCGATGAGCTCGAGCACGTCGTTTGCTGTTGCCCCGCCTGCGTTGACAATAAAGTTCGCATGCTGTTCAGATATTTTCGCCCCGCCGATCGTATATCCTTTTAACCCTGCTTGTTCAATTAACTGCCCAGCGTATTGCGGAAGCGGATTGCGGAAAATGCTTCCCGCACACGGGTAGTTCCACGGTTGCGTCTCGCGGCGGTAATCTTTATTTTTTTGCATCGCTGCGACAATTTCATCACGGTTTCCTTTTTTCATTTCAAGCGTTGCTGCAATGCAAATTCCTTTGCGCTTTTTTTGTAAAACGGATGTGCGATACGAAAACTCCATCTCTTCATTCGTTAACCATTCAATCGTTCCGTCTTCAAATAAAATTTGTGCTTTTTTTACGATGCGCGACATATCCGATCCGTGAGCACCAGCGTTCATATACACCGCTCCGCCAACTGTGCCAGGAATGCCTCCTGCAAACTCCAACCCAGACAATCCTTGCTTACTAATGACCGTCGCTAGTTTAATGAGCGAATATCCCCCGCCGACTGTCACTTCTGTATCATGAATGTATAGATCATCTAATCCTTCGCCAAGTTTAATGACGACCCCTTCAATGCCTCCGTCTCGCACAAGTAAGTTGGAGCCGCGACCGATCGCACGCCAAGGCACATTATATTTTCGTACGATTTCTATCGTCTTTTTTAAACCATCTATATGTTTCGGTTCCACAAACAAATCAGCAGGCCCACCGATTTTAATCGTTGTATGACTAGCCATGCGTTCGTTTTCTTTTACTGTTCCCACGTTAGCTTGCAGGAGCTCTTCACGTAGTTTTTCCAATGGTCTACCTCCTCTACCTCTTTCCTATATCGTATGCAACTTATGAAATCATCTCCACCATGACGCGATATAAACGCTCTGCCGCGTCACGAATGCCTAATTGAAACGCTGCTTCTTTCATATTTTTCAACGTTTGTTCGTCTAACAATATGCGGTCGATATCATCAAGCAAGCGCCCGCCTGTCAATTCGCTTTCTAAACGAACGATCGCTGCTCCCTTTTTTTCAAGCGCCCGCGCATTTTTTTCTTGGTGATTATTTGTCACATACGGGCTCGGAATTAAAATGCTTGGAATGCCGAGCGCTGTAATTTCTGCGAGTGTCGTTGCGCCTGCACGAGCGACGATGACATCAACCCCTGCCAATACTTCCGGCATGTTGTGAATAAACGGACGGATGATGACGTTTGAAGGATTGCCGACATCGTTTACCGCCTTTATTACTTTATCATAATGAACGTCACCTGTAACATATAAACATTGATACGGCTTTTGTTCAACTTCATGTAGCACTTGCAAAAACGCCTCATTGATCGGGCGTGCGCCGCGACTCCCCCCGACAATGAGCACCGTTTTTTTCTTCTCATCTAATCCGAGCGACCGTCTCGCTTCTCGTCCGTCTTTTCCTACGACTTCTGAAGCGCGCGGGTTTCCTGTTAACACCACTTTTTCTTGTGGGAAATATTGTTTTGTTTCTTCGAAGCAAATAGCGACTTTATCGGCATAACGGCTTAAAAAAGTATTCGTCAGCCCCGGAATGCTGTTTTGTTCATGAATGATCGTTGGAATACCTAGTTTAGCTGCCGCATATACGACAGGTGCGCACACGTATCCCCCTGTGCCGAGCACAACGTCCGGTTTGTATTGTTTCAACAGTTTTTTGCATGCGCGCACACTTTTTATAAAACGTACGATCGTTTTGACGTTTTCAAATGATAGGCTACGTTTCAATCCGCTAATGTCGATCGCATGAAATGGGATGTTTTCTCTTGGAACGATCGTGCTTTCTAACCCTTTTTTTGTCCCGATATATAATACATCGACATTTTTATGTTGTTTTTTTACTTCATGAATAAATGCAAGCGCAGGATAAATATGACCTCCTGTTCCGCCACCACTTACTACAATTTTCATCGTTTTTCCCCCTCATCGAAAGTAACAGAAGAAGCTGACTTCCGGGAAGTCAGCCTTAATATCGCGCATAACGGCTAATGTTTAGTAAGACGCCAATCGCCATAAGCATGAGCGTCAATGACGAGCCGCCATAACTTAAAAACGGCAACGTAATCCCCGTTACCGGCATAAGTCCGGTCACGACCCCGATATTGATCATCACTTGGATGGCCACCATCGCAATGATACCGACAGCTAAAAAACTGCCGTATAAATCCGGTGCTCCTAAAGCGATACGAATGCCACGCCAAAGCAGTAAACTGAAAAGAAGCAAAACGAGCGAGCCGCCAATAAAGCCAAGCTCTTCTGCTAAAATGGCAAAAATAAAGTCCGTTTGTGGCTCAGGCAAGTAAAAAAACTTTTGGCGGCTTTGTCCGAGCCCGAGCCCAAATAGCCCGCCCGGCCCGATCGCATAAAGCGATTGAATGATTTGAAAACCGCTTCCTAACGGATCTTCCCACGGGTTTAAAAATGACGTAATGCGCTTGATGCGATACGGAGCGGATAACACAAGCCCAGCAAAACCAGCCAAACCAAGCAAGCCAAGAAGAACAAAGTGGCTCATACGCGCACCAGCGACAAAAATCATAACAACACACGTGCCGACCATGACCGTTCCCGTCCCTAAATCGGGCTGCAACATAATCATTCCGAACGCAATAAATACGAGCGTTAAAGACGGAAGTAAACCTTGTTTAAATGACGCGATTTTTTTTTGGTTTTCAGATAAATATTTCGCTAAAAACGCGATCATCGCCATTTTCATAAACTCAGATGGCTGAATGGAAAACGCGCCAACACCAATCCAGCTACGCGAGCCGTTGCGCACCATGCCGATGCCCGGAATTAAGACGAGAATGAGAAGGATAAAACAAACGATAAGCAACACTTTCGCCCACGTCCGCCACGTCCAATAGTCGATGTTCATGAAAAAAAACATTGCGACGATGCCA
Source organism: Anoxybacillus sp. CHMUD (assembly GCF_013096965.1). Taxonomy (NCBI): domain Bacteria; kingdom Bacillati; phylum Bacillota; class Bacilli; order Caryophanales; family Anoxybacillaceae; genus Anoxybacillus; species Anoxybacillus sp. CHMUD. Next base: position 49,563 of record NZ_SDLG01000002.1, on the reverse strand, counting down.
ACCCCTGCGAACAATAGTTGGCGTTTGGCAAAGAAAAACGAATCATGAAACTTGTAATCCGCCCATATGGCGCTAGCGCTATACACCATAACAAGCCCGATCGCCAACAACGAAAACGTGATGATCATTAACAAAAAATCAGGTGCAGACTTTTTTCCATGCAATGCAGAACACCTCAATTTACTTAAAATTCGTCTTATTTAAGCTTATGCACCGCATGTACAAACATGTCCCCACGCTGTTCGAAAGTTTTATATTGATCCCAACTTGCACACGCTGGGGAAAGTAAAATAATATCGCCCGGTGACGACCATTCATATGCGGCAAAAGCTGCTTGTTCCACATTATCGACACGTTTCACTTGCTGTATTCCTGCTTCGCGCGCAACGCGCTCAATTTTTGGTGCCGTCTGCCCGAATGTAATGACGGCTTTCACATGTTTGAAGTACGGCAATAACTCATCAAACTCGTTGCCGCGGTCTAACCCACCGGCAAGTAAAATGACCGGCTCATGAAAGGCGCTTAACGCTTTTTGCGTCGCTAATATGTTTGTCGCTTTTGAGTCGTTATAAAATTTTCTTCCGTTGATTTCAGCGACAAATTGCAAGCGATGAGGAACGCCTGTAAACGTCGTTAAGACACGGCGAATCGCCTCGTTGTCTGCACCTGCGAGTTTTGCAGCCGCAACAGCGGCCAATATGTTTTCGAGATTGTGTGTTCCACGTAGCGCTACATCTGTAATATCGATGATGCGCTTGTCATGAAAATAAATGGCTCCTTCTTTCACCGTCGCTCCGTACGATAATGGTGTTTTCACAGAAAACGGCACGTGTTGCGCACGGCTCTTTTTCGCTAATTGCATGACAATTGGATCATCGGCGTTGACGACCGCGTAGTCCGTTTCCGTTTGGTTTTTAAAAATGTTTCCTTTCGCTTCTGCGTACGCTTCTTTCGTTCCGTGATAGTCTAAATGTGCATCAAAAATGTTTAACAACACGGCGATATGCGGACGAAAGCGAATCGTCCCGAGCAGTTGGAACGAAGATAATTCCATGACGATAACATCATCTTTTGTCGCCTGTTTCGCGACTTCGCATGCAACTGTTCCGATATTTCCGGCGATCAAAGGACGACGTTTCGCTTCTTGTAACATGTGATAAATCAAGGTCGTTGTCGTCGTTTTTCCGTTTGAACCTGTAATGCCGATAATCGGCGCTTCTGACGTTTCATACGCAATTTCGACTTCCGTAATAATCGGAATGTGTTTGACGAGCGCTTTTTGAACGAGCGCGTTTGTATATGGAATGCCCGGATTTTTTACGACGAAATCGAACGGCTCATCAAGCAACTCAAGCGGATGTCCTCCGCATACGAGACGAACGCCGAGCGCTTCTAACTGTTGCTTTTCTGGCTCGCTCGGTTCGTTGCGATCGTTGACAACGACATCCGCACCGAGTTCACGAAGTCGTTTTGCTGCTGCCAATCCGCTTTTCGCTAAACCTAATACGAACACTTTTTTTCCGTTGTACATTATACCCACACCTCAATATAAATTCCTAAGATGGCAAACAATAAGCCAACTGCCCAAAACGTCACGACAACACGCCACTCCGACCAGCCGATTAACTCGTAATGATGATGAAGCGGGCTCATACGAAACACGCGTTTTCCTGTCGTTTTAAACGAAATGACTTGAATGATGACAGATAATGTTTCAATGACGAATACGCCACCGATAATGACTAATAATATTTCAAGTTTCGTCAAAATGGCAATCGTCACAATCGCCCCACCAAGCGCAAGGGAACCGGTATCCCCCATAAACACTTTCGCAGGATGCGCGTTGAACACGAGAAATCCAAGCACCGCACCGACAACCGCAACGCTAAAAATAGCCACGTCATATTGCCCTTGGTTCCATGCTAAGACAGCATATGCACCGAACGCAACCGCTGCTGTTCCCGCTAATAACCCGTCTAAGCCGTCCGTTAAATTGACTGCATTCGAACCGCCAACAAGCATAAAAATAATAAGCAAAACATAAGCGACACCTAAATCAATGGACACGTCTGTTCCGGGAATGGAGACGACGGTTGACATGTTGTAACGTTGAAAGAAAAAGTAAAATACGAGCGCGATAAGCAATTGCCCAGCTAGTTTTTGTTTGCTCGTCAAACCGAGATTGCGCTTCATGACGACTTTAATGAAATCATCAATAAATCCGAGCAAGCCGTAGCCAACCGTAACGAACAACAACATGTATGTGTGCGCTGTGCGTTCAAAAAATATATCGCTCATGATCCATGTGGTGATAGAAAGCGACAATAAAATCATTAACCCGCCCATCGTCGGCGTACCTGATTTTTTTTGATGAGATTGTGGTCCTTCTTCACGGATGCTTTGCCCAAATTTTAATCGTCTTAAAAACGGAATGAAAATGGGCGATAACACAACGGTAATAATAAAGGCAAGCCCTGCCGTGAACAAAATGACTTTCTCGTTCATGATCGTTGCACCTTCCTCATTTCCTATTTATCTTTTCTTCGTTGAATAGCTTCGCGTGCGATGACACGATCATCAAAATGGAACACATCTTTCCCGATGATTTGATACGTCTCATGTCCTTTTCCAGCGATTAAAATGATATCGTCTTTTTCGGCTTGCTCAATGGCGTATGTAATCGCCTCTTTTCGATCGACAATACATACGACGTCTTCGGCTACCCCTTGTTTCATATCGTTTAAAATGACGAGCGGATCTTCTGAACGCGGATTGTCGGATGTAAAAATCGGTACGTCGCTATATTTGACTGCGATTTGCGCCATCAATGGTCGCTTCGTCCGATCGCGATCTCCACCGCAGCCGACGACGACAAATACACGTTTTTTCGCAAACTGTCGAATCGTCTGCAATACGTTTTCTAAACTATCTGGTGTGTGTGCATAATCGACGATGACAGTAAACGGTTGTCCGGCATCGACAACTTCAAAGCGACCGGGAACACCTTCGATATCGGCAATCGCTTCGACAATCGTAGAGAGCGGAATGTTTGAAACGAGACAAGCGCCTACTGCAGCTAACAAATTATAAACATTAAACATGCCAATAAGCTTCGTTCTCACTTGTACCGTTTCGATTGGGGTAACAAGTTGGAATGTCGTACCACTTGTAGTTATTTCAATTTGTTTCGCCATAATGTCGCTTTTATGATGAATGCCGTACGTCACAACTGTTGCGGCCGTACTTTTTTTATACTCTTCTGAGGCAGCATCGTCTGCATTCAATATCGCAAATTTTGGACGTCGGTGATCAAAACGGTTACCGAGTTGCGCAAACAACAGCCCTTTCGACCAACGATAATGGTCCATCGTTTGATGATAGTCTAAATGGTCTTGCGTTAAGTTTGTAAACACCGCGACATCAAAATCGCATCCGTGTACTCTCCCCATATGTAACGCATGAGACGATACTTCCATCGCAACGACGTCCACGTGCGCATCAACCATTTTCCGAAACATGTTTTGTAAAATAAGCGATTCAGGTGTTGTATTTTTTACATCATACGTATCATCGCCAATTTTCATGTTAATCGTACCGATGAGTCCGGTTTTTTTTCCAGCGTGACGGCATATGCGTTCGATAAGATGCGTCGTCGTCGTTTTTCCGTTCGTTCCTGTTACCCCAATTAAATGAAGGTGGTGCGTCGGCTGACCGTAAAAGGCGTCGGCTAATACAGCGAGGGCACGTCGGCTATCGTTCACATAAATGACCGGCACAGGCAATGTGAGCGGTTTTTCTGCCACGACTGCAACTGCTCCGCGCGCGACAGCTTGTTCCGCAAAATCGTGTCCGTCTACTGTAAATCCTTTGATGCAAACAAATAATGAACCTTGTTTGACTTCCCTTGAATCCATTTCGATCGATGTAATCGTTGGATTTTCTGTTGCAAGTGGGGTAAAGCTATGTAAATGTTGAAGTAACGTTTGTAACTTCATACCGATCGTTCCTTTCTTTTTTTCTTATCTAAACAGAAAAAGAAGCCATGAGGATACTTCCTCTAGGCTTTACCGTTTCGTTCCAAAATAAACCCGGATCGTCGCTCCTTCTTTCACTTTGACTCCAGGCTTCGGCGCCTGTTCAACAACCGTATCGCCTTCGCCACTACCATCTAATTTTAAGTTAAAAAGTTGCTGTTGCAAATCTTTTTTTGTTAAACCGATTAAATTTGGCACTTCTACATAGCGTGGGTCGAGCCATGTCGTTTCTTTTTCAATTTGCTGTTTGCGCGGTTTGACACCGAGCGCGCGCAAGCTATCTTCCATAATGTTTCCAACAATCGGAGCGGCGACGACACCACCAAATTGTACTGTGCCTTTCGGATTATCGACCGCCACGTATACAACAATTTGTGGATCGTCTGCTGGCGCAAAACCGATAAATGAAACGATATGGTTGTCTTTTAAATATTGACCGTCTTTCGCTTTTTGAGCTGTTCCGGTTTTACCGCCAACGCGGTAACCGTCGACAAACGCTCCCTTCCCTGTTCCTTGGGCTACCACGCTTTCGAGGGCATAACGAATTTGTTTAGACGTTTCCTCGGAAATAACCCTTCTTTTTGCTTTCGGTGTTTGTCGTTGAATTACTTCTCCTGTAACCGGATCGAGCCATTCTTTTGCGATGTATGGTTGGTATAAAATCCCTCCATTTACCGCAGCAGCGACCGCTACCACTTGTTGAATCGGTGTAACAGCTACCCCTTGACCGAAAGCAGTCGTTGCTTGTTCGACCGGTCCAACGCGATGAAGTGGGAATAAAATTCCTTTTCCTTCCCCTTGCAAATCGATGCCCGTTTTCTCACCGAAACCAAACGCGCGAATATATTCGAATAGTTTATCTTTGCCGAGTCGATCACCAAGTTCAACGAATCCCGGGTTGCACGAGTTTTGTACTACTTCTAAAAACGTTTGGTCGCCATGTCCTCCTCGCTTCCAACAATGCAACGTCGCTCCTGCCACTTTCACATGTCCTGGATCATAAAAATGTTCTTTCAATAAATCGACCTTTTTTTCTTCTAACGCTGCCGCGAGCGTAATAATTTTAAACGTGGATCCCGGTTCATACGTGCTCCAAATCGGTAAGTTTCGGTTAAAAATTTCAGGTGGCACGTTTTGAAAATCAGCGGGATCAAATGCCGGACGGCTTGCCATCCCTAAAATTTCTCCGTTGTTCGGATTCATCGCAATCGCAATAATTCCGTCAGGGCGATACGTCGCTTCCGCAATCGTTAGCTCGCGCTCTAAAATCGTTTGTACACGTGTATCGATCGTCAATTTTAAATCAAGTCCATCCACGGGTGGCGTGTACGCATCCGCCATCCCAGGCATGCGTTTTCCTTTCGCATCGGAATAAAATTGAACGGAACCCGGTTTTCCGCTTAGCTGTTTATCGTAGTAAAGTTCAAGTCCCATTAATCCTTGATTGTCAATACCTGCAAAGCCGAGTACATGTGATAAATAGCTCCCGAACGGATAATAACGCTTCGAATCTTCCGCAATGTATACTCCTTTCATCCCTAAATCGCGAATTTGTTTCGCTTGTTCGTTTGAAATTTTTCGCCCCTCTGGATGAATACGTTCAATCGACGTTTTTTTCGTCACATGTTTATACGCTTTTTCTACCGGCATATTTAATATGCGCGCAAGCTCTTTCGCCACTTCCGATGGGTTTTCAATTTGTCGTGGAACGACGAGCACGGATGGGGCACTCATATTTGTTGCGAGAGGCACTCCGTTACGATCGACGATTTCCCCACGCTCTGGTTCAAACGGAATGTTTCGACTCCATAAATCTTTCGCTCGTTCTGTTAACATATCTCCTAAAACAAATTGTACATAACCGAGACGAATGTCAATAATCGCAAAAATGAAAAATCCGACCAATAAAACAGCCGTCAATCGCTTTCGAACAGTTACTGCACGCATACAGCGGAACCTCCTTCATCTATTTCGGCTCGTTCCACTATATGCTTGTACCGTTTTATATAGAACTAATCGACTGGGCCGTCTATCTCTTGCTGTTCATTGCTTGTTCGTTGTTTTTCATCGATGTCTGACGGTTTCGCAAGCTCGACAATCATATAGTCGTTTTGTTTGATAACTGCCCCCGGCGTAATATTTTGCCTAAATACGTATCCGCTTCCGATAAAGCTCGGTTTAAGTTGCAACAATTCAGCGAGCTTCATGACATCGCGCAACGACCAGCCTGTCACATCCGGCATGATCGCATCTCCGTCCGTTTGCAACAACACGCGATCCGGCGCAACGACGTATTCGCCTGCTTGTGGAAATTGGGCACGCACTTTCGTTCCCTTTCCGATGACCGTCACATGTAATCCTTGTTTTTTCAATGACTGTGTTGCTTGCTCCACCGACTGACCAATATACGAAGGAAGAGCGATGCTTTTTTCTTTTTTCACTTGTTTTTTCTTAACGGTCGGTTCAATGTTTAAATATTGTAAACTATTTTTCATCACCGAGTTAAAAATCATCGATACAGGTGCTGCCCCTGTTTCTGTATATGAAATGTTCGGTTGTTGCACAGCAACATACATAATTAAGCGCGGATTTTCACGCGGCGCCATCCCTAAAAATGAAAAAATGTAGTTTTGATGCCCAGTTAAATACCCGCCTTCTGGATCTGGGATTTGGGCTGTTCCTGTTTTTCCTGCGACGCGATAACCCTCAATTTGATACGGACGCCCTGTTCCTTTTTCAGATGTGACGACCGTTTCTAAAATGTCTAGTACTTTTTCAGCGGTTTCTTTTGAAATCGGTGTATCGACAACAACAGGTTCGTGCTTCATCACTGTTTTTCCTGTATCTCCGTCAACAATGCGGTCAACAACGTACGGTTTCATCATTTTTCCACCGTTTGCGATGGCGGTTGCTGCTTGAATTTGTTGAATCGGTGTGACTGACGTTCCTTGTCCGAATCCTGTCGTCACTTTTTCGATCGGATAACGATACAAAATGTTTCCATCTTTTTCACCCGGCAATTCAATGCCTGTCGGTTCGTTAAAACGGAAACGATGCAAATATTGTAAAAAGCGATCTTCCCCTAATTTTTCACGCACAATTTTTGCGAATGCGACGTTTGACGAGCGCTGTACTCCCTCAAGAAACGTAATTTTCCCCCACCCGACTTTGTTATGGTCACGAACGCGATGAGGACCGATTTGATACGAACCGGATTGATACGTTTCATTCGGCTCAAACACCCCTTCATTCACCGCAGCGGCGAGCGTGAAAATTTTCATCGTCGATCCCGGTTCATACGGATACGAAATCGCATCGTTAAAATAGTTTTCGATGTTTCGTTTGTTCGGATCAAAACTCGGACGGGTGCTCATCGCTAAAATCGCCCCAGTTTTCGGGTCAGCGACAATGGCGATCATTTTTTTCGGTGTATATTGTTTTTCGACGGCATTCATCGCGTCTTCTAAAAACGTTTGAATATGTTTATCAATCGTCAAATAAATGTTTTTTCCGTTTTGCGGTGGAACGATTTGTTCATCTGCATATGGGAGTTTAAATCCTTTTGGGTCGCTTTCATACGTGATCTCTCCGTCTTTTTCTTTCAGCTGCTCATTAAACTGCTTTTCAATGCCCATTTTCCCAACAACTTCTTCCAGCGTCTCATCTTTTTGGGCGTAGCCGACAACGTATGACGCGAACGTACCGTTTGGATAAAATCGTTTTGAATCGCGTATAAACGTAATGCCTGGAAGCTGTAACGCCTCAATTTTTTGTTTCACCGTTTGGCTAATGCCGCGGCCGTTCGGGCCGAACTCAACTTGCTTCGCCTTCCTTTTTAAAATGCGCTCGACATCCGCTACATTCATGTTTAATAGCGGCGCAAGTTTACGTGCGGTTTCTTCCGGATCGGTCACATGTTGCGGCATGTTCGGATCGAGAATGGCGGCCACTGTATACGAAGGAATGTCTTCAGCAATTACTTCTCCGCTTCGGTCGAAAATCGTTCCACGCTTCGCTTCAAGCGTTTGTTTTTTGAAATAACGTTTTTGTGCCTCGACCGCTAACACTTGTCCATCTACAACACCTGTAGCTTGTAAATAAACGAAACGTACAAACAATATAAAAAAGAGCAAGCTAAAAAAAACAAAACATATAGCTGCTCCGTTATGCGTATGTTTATGCTTTCTCATTTTGCATCAGTCCTGCACAACTTTTACGTTATTTTCGTTTAATGTAAGGCCAAGTTCTTTCGCTTTCGCTAAAATGCGCTCATACGTGCTTAACTCTTGCACTTGTACGTATAAATCGCGGTTTCGTTTTTCTTGCTCCTCAATGCTTGTTTGTAATTGTTGCACTTCTTTATTGACATGATAAATCGTAAATTGATTCGAAACGATTGTGACGCTACTATATAAAGCGAAGGCAAAAAACGAAACGAACACCATTTTTTCCCCAATCGTCCAACGTATATTTCGTTTTCGCTTTTTCTTTGGCGCGCGTTGGACGTGTTGTTCTTGTTGTACTTTTTGTACTTTTTGTTGAATGCGAACAGCAGCCATACATTTTCCCCCTTTTTACAGTTTTTCAGCAATGCGCAATTTTGCAGATCGTGCACGATGGTTATGTTGCAATTCTTCTTCAGACGGGACGATCGGTTTTTTTGTAATGATTTTTAATTTCGGCTTATATTCATCTGGAATGATCGGCAATCCTGGCGGCAAGTGCGGTGTTTCACTTGCTTGTTTAAATGCGATTTTGCAAATGCGGTCTTCTAGTGAATGGAACGTAATGACGCTAATTCTTCCTCCGGGCTTTAATAGATCAATTGCTTGTTCAATCGCTTCTTCAAACGCGCGCAATTCGTCGTTGACTGCAATGCGAATCGCTTGGAACACACGTTTGGCTGGATGTCCCCCTGTTCGACGCGCTGGTGCGGGAATCGCTTCTTTAATGACTTCCGCAAGTTCTGTTGTCGTTTCAATTGGCTTTTGCTTGCGTGTTTGCTCAATTTTACGAGCGATCGCTTTTGAAAATTTTTCTTCACCATATTGGAAAAAAATTTTCACGAGCTGTTCGTACGGCCATGTGTTGACAACGTCGTATGCTGTCAACGTTTGGTCACGATCCATACGCATGTCGAGCGGTGCTTCATGTTGATAACTAAAGCCACGCTCAGGCATATCTAACTGCGGGGACGATACACCAAGATCGAACAAAATGCCGTCGACTTCATGCACACCGTAAAGCGCCAGCTGTTGTTTCAAATAGCGGAAGTTGCTTTTAATGATCGTAAACTGACCACGATATCGTTCAAGTCGCTGTTGCGCATGACGAATCGCGATATCATCTTGATCAAAGGCAAATAGTCTTCCTTCTGGCGATAATTGCGATAATAAATATTCGCTATGTCCAGCTCCCCCGAGCGTACAATCTACATATGTGCCATCTTTTTTAATATTTAATCCGTCAACTGTTTCCTTCAATAATACGGTTACGTGATGAAACAATGATGTCACCTACCTAAACAACATATACATAAAAAATGAGTGCAATTGTATTGTACCATCATTTCACAAAATTCACTACTTACTTCCGAACTATTCTATTGTACATAAAAAAAATCCTGTACGCGACAGGATTTTTTTATCGACGAAAATAGTTAAAGATATACAATTTTATGCATTCCGTTCCAACGATAATCGACATGAAGAAGACGGTCAACAAAGTCTAAGCCGTAGCGATTCATATAGTAAAGCACGTTCCAAACCCGCTCTTGTGGCATATTGTTCGGGCGAAGCGACAGTTCAATGCGTTCATATTTGCGCACATGTACGTCATGTTTTTGCAACATGCGCCGTGTAATCAATTGTTGAAGATAATCGATTTGTGTCTCGACTCGTTCGGCATTTTTCAACATCACTCTTTCAAGATGCGGATCGACTTGCATGCCGAGTTGGCGAAGTTGCTCGTGAATGTGCGCTATCTGTTTTTTCGCTTCATGAAACGTCTCATCAAACGCCACAGGTTGATTGTTGCGCACCCATTCCTCTAACGCTTGCTTCGTGCCGTTTGTCAACGCCTCTGCTACTGTCATTTGCACATCCGCCAAGTCCGTAGCAATATGACGCTCGACAAGCGTGAGCGAAAGGCGCGGCACGATCGGCGGCATATGCCAATGGAAATGCTCAAATACTCGTTTTAATTCCGCCCAATAAGCAATTTCCCCCGGACCAGCGATAAAAGCGAGCGTCGGAAATAACCATTCTTGCATAAGCGGTCGTGTAACAACGTTGTTGCTAAACGATTGCGGCTCACTTTCGATTCGCTGTCTTAATTCGTCTCGCGTGAAACGATACACCCCATCTTTTGTGTAGAAACAATGTTGATCATCGTCATAATATAGCAAGCGACGTTGACCGTCATCATAAAATAAATGTGCGCACATCGGCGATACATCAATCGCTTGCTCATAGCCGAGTTGGGCGAGATGTCGTTGTTGAGTTTGCAACGCAGTTGTAATCGCTTCGTGTTCACGAGCGAGCGTCATAAACCATTCGCGCTCAATCGTCCGCAAATGCGGATGTGCTGCATCGACAATTACGATTCCTTCTTTCGCAAACAGCTTAAGTACGATCGTCGCGAAAAAGTCGGCCACCGTTTTTGACGTTGCCATGCATTCGTATATGTACGTACGCAATTCGTTTGTTACATTTGTTTCGCCAAATGTTTTGAATATGTCATCTATCCATTGTTTCAATGTATCTGCATCAAGATCGATGCGAGCAGCCATTCGCTTTTCTTTCGCGAGTGGCGAATACACATATTTTTTCACTTTTCCACGTTGTGCGACATGGACGTAATTAATTTCTGCAATGTCGTGGTCTTCAGATGCCATCCAAAATACCGGAACGACCGGCACACGAAGCTGTTGTTCTTGCTGTTTTGCTAATGTAATGATGGAAATGATTTTATATATCGTATAGAGCGGTCCGGTTAAAAGACCTGCCTGTTGCCCGCCGATGACGACGACGCTTTCTCGATGACGCAATTTTTCAATGTTTGCAATCGTTTCTTCACTTGCTTGAAACTGTTTATGATACGCAAGTAAATGATGAACGAGCGCATCGCGGGCATACGTCCGCTTTTGTAACTCATGCAAACGTTCTTCAAAAGAACAAGGATGGAACGCCTCGTGAACAGGAAACGTCCCTTCAATATATTCCGTAGCTAAACGGTTCGTTGCTGGCAAAGACAGCTCGATAACTTCCATTGTAAACTTCCTTTCTCATTCATGATGAAAATGCGATCATGACACGATGGATGACCCCATATATAAATAATCCCATATAAGCAGTTGCAAATAATAAAAATTGCATTCTCCAATATAACTTAAACGTTCGTTGTAACGATACATCGCCCGTTTTTTTCCAATATAAAATCATCCCAATCATAAATGTTACAATAAAAAAAATAAGCAATTCAACGATATACGATCGTTGAAAAACGGCTTGCAATAAAACATGAACAGCAAAAATAAAAAAAATGGTCGATCCGTTCACAGCGAAATGAAACGCCCGTTTTCCTTTTCGTTTAAAAATAGCTTTGGCAAGTGTAAATATAAAAAAAAACGACAAAAACGGCATAACAATCATGATAGCAATGAAAGAGGTGAGTATATCTTTCATCTCTCCGTCTCCCCCTCTAATTGTTTCCCTTTCATAAGCGCATATAAAAACGCGCTAATTGGGGCTGGGACGCATCGCTCGTTCGCTCGCTCAATCACATAGCCTAAAATCGCATCTAATTCCGTCATTCGCCCCGCCTCGATGTCACGCAACATCGATGAGCGATTGGCAGCCGTTTGTTGACAAACCGTTTCAATATGCTGCCATATACGTTCTCGCTGTTCAATCTGAAAAATAGATGTGACTTCATGAAACAACTGTTCCATCGCTTGCCGATACGGCGCATGTGTCACTAACATGCCGTTTGGTACTTGCAATAGAGCGGTAAGCGGATTAATAGCAACGTTCACCATTAATTTTTCAATTAACATCGTTTCCCAATCGCCGACATATTGGAACGGAAAACGGGCATCTGTCGTATATAGAAAAGAAAACGTTTCTTTTTTTCCGCGCCATACGCTCCATTTCGTTTTACCGACACCCGTATGGGAAACCGTCGTATCGTCGATTTTGAACGCGCCATGTTCAACAACCGCAAGCGCAATATGATGATGAGGCATGTGCGGTAAATGGGACACATGCCCCATGCCGTTTTGCAAAAACATCACAGCGTCCGCTCGAAGCATATGCATGTTTGTTTTCAATATGTTTGTTAAGTCGTATTGTTTCACCGCTATAAATAACACATCTACATTCGTTTCACGAACGAACGGTTCAGCATGAACACGATGCGTCGTCCGTTCATCGCCACAAATGACCGTCAGCCCATGCGTACATAATTGTTCTGCTTGTTCTTGCCGACGCGTATAAACCGTCACGTCATAGTGGTTACTGAAATACGCTGCCGTCAATAAGCCGACTGCTCCGCCCCCTATAATTCCGATGCGCACAATGCGATCCTCCTCTTTTTTTCCTATGTTTTATTGTATAAAAAAAAGTAGCTGGCGTCTATCAGCTACTACACAGACAATTGACGTGCGCGTTCTAAAATGTGCATCACCGTCTGATATTCTTGTTGCACCGCTTGCAGTTTCTTTTCAAGCTCTTCTTTTTCTTTTTGGAGCGTCCGTACTTGTTCGCGCAACTGTTCGATTTCTTGTTGCCCTTCCCCGCGTTGTTGTAACGTTTGTAAAAAAGAGATCACATCTTGCAACGTCATGTTTCGCTCGGCTGGTTGCGGTTCTTTTTTCTTTTTTCGTTGCTGTTTAGCAAGCTCTAACGCCTCTTCATATTGCTTCCGCACATATGCGTTCCAACGAAAACCACAAGCGGCGGCCGTTCGTGATAGTTTTTTCCCTACTTCTTCAAACGCGCGTAATTGAGTGCTTCCTTCGCGCACAAAAGCTATCACCGTTTCAGCGAGCAATACATCTTCTTCTTCTGTCCATGCATCTTGGCGCGTCATTTCTATCCCTCCTCGCTACATTTACTATATGAGTATGCAGCTAATAGAGAAGATAGAAGACTATTTGTTTCGTTTCATTAAAAATGATTGCACCGCTTGATCGTGTTCTTCGCTTTCCCATAAATATGCACATCGTTCGATTTCAGCGAAAAACCGTTGGCGAAACTGCTCTGTTTTCCAACGTGCCACCGCGGCTTCTTTATAAGCGCGCAATACAGCCGTTGATTTATTCGTATACTCCCTTAACTCTTTTTCACATCGTTCGCGCAACGAGTCAGGAAAAACGCGATGGACAAAGCCGATATGCTCCGCTTCTTCCGCTGTCATCGTTTTCGCGCGCAACAATATATTGAGCGCTTGATCGTACGGCATTTTTTCAAATAACATCGTCGCGCCGCCCCAGCCGGTCGTGATCGCTAAATTCGCTTGCACAAATCCGAGGCGCACCCCGGCACGCGCGAAACGAAAATCGCATGCGGTCGCTAATTCGCAACCTCCGCCGATCGCAGTTCCATTGATTAACGCAACCGTTGGCTTCGATAACGTCAATAAACGATATAAAATGTTTCCCATTTTCGCTAACATCGCATGCGCTTCTTCTTTTGTTTTCAGCTGATGAAACACTTGTAAATCGCCACCCGCGCAAAACGCCTCTTCTCCTTCCCCTGTAATGACGAGCACTTTCGCCTCATCATCTTGTTCAACGAGCGTCAGCGCTTGCTCGAGTTCATCCATGACTGCATAATCAATCGCATTTCGTCTTGCCGGACGACAAATGGTAAACGAGACGATGCCATGTTGTTTTTCGATCATTTTCCCTCTCCCCTTTACTGCATCTCCATCTTTTTTATTCGCTTTCCCGTTCTTTTTTCCTTCCAAATAAGAAAAGCGCAAGGGAGTGACCCTTACGCTTTTCTTATTTGTTTACAACGTCTTTTCCTTTGTATGTTCCACAAACTTTACATACGCGATGAGCAAGTTTCATTTCACCGCAGTTTGGGCATTCTACCATACCAGGTACGCGCAATTTGAAGTGCGTACGACGTAGTCTCTTTTTCATTTTCGATGTTCTTCTAAAAGGTACTGCCATCATTTCCACCTCCTTAAAGAGATTTAGGCGAATATGGAGGCCGGTGTAGTTCCGGATCTTCCCTTAAGATTCATTTTTGTTTTCGAAAAACTTTGCTAGCTTCGCAAGGCGCGGATCGATTTTGTTTTCATGTTCTTCTTCCGAAATGACCGTCCATCCTTTTCCTGATTGTGGAACGGCATCTGGATGATCCGGCTGCTCGCTAAACACTTGCATCGGCACTTCAAGAAGAATAAGTTCTTTGACGATCGGCATTAAGTCGATCGCATCTCCTTGAACAACATGTGACTCTTCATCGGTTGCATCATAATCGTTCAAAAAAAACGTTTCTGTGCTTTCGATGGCGAATGGATACGATACGTCCACGAGTGTACGAGAACAAGGGAGTTTCATCGTCCCTTCGATCGTTAAGTGGAACGTGAACTTTTTCGCGCTCACATCTGCCCGTCCGTGCACACGCACAGGGGAAATGTCGCGAATCGAGTCGTCCACTTCTTTCAATTCGGACACATCAGCCATTTCGTCAATCGTCAGCCCTTTATGTTGCAACTGATGAAGTTGATGAATAGACCATCTCAATGATAATCACCTCAAGACAACAAAGAAAATTATACGTTTGAACAACGGTTTTGTCAATATTTTTTCTTTACACTACTTCCATTATAATCAGCTTATACCCACTGTATCACGTTTTACATAAAAAAGAAAGGTGGACAATACATGAAAGCGGTCGGCATCGTTGTCGAATACAATCCGTTTCATAACGGGCATTTATATCATGTGCAACAAACGAGAAAAAAAACGAGCGCAGATTGCGTCGTCGCCGTCATGAGTAGCTCATTTACACAACGGGGCGAACCGGCGATCGTACCGAAATGGGAGCGCGCTCGCATGGCGCTTGCAGGCGGCGTCGATCTCGTCGTTGAACTTCCTTATACGTTTGCTGTTCAAACAGCTGAATGGTTCGCTCAAGGGGCTATTTCGATTCTCGATGCGCTTTTTTGCGAGCAATTATGTTTCGGAAGCGAGGATGGAAGCATCGAACCGTTTATAAAAACGGCTCAACTTCTCGTTTATGAAAAAGAGCAACATAACGAAAAAGTAAAACAATATATGCAACAAGGTATCAACTATGCAAAAGCGTATACGCTGGCCCTTCATGACATTGGTCACGATACGCTTGACGTTTCACAACCGAACAACATTTTAGGGTTACATTACGTCAAGGCGATTATCGAACAACGAAGCAAGATGATGCCAGAAACGATTCAACGAACGGTTGCTCATTATCACGATGAAACGCTTCCAGCAAACGATAACATTGCGAGCGCAACGAGCATTCGTCGCTTTTTACAGGTTAGTTATGACGATGTCGCACGCTACGTTCCGCATACAACATATGAAACGTTACAAACGTATCGCCATACGTATATGACGTGGCACGATTGGAAAAAATATTTTCCGTTTTTAAAATACCGACTATTGACGATGGAAGTAGACGACATTCAACAAATTGCTGAAGTGGAAGAAGGAATTGAATATCGACTAAAAAAAGCAATCATTCACGCCACGTCATTTCACGATTTTCTTTCGGCTGTCAAAACGAAACGATATACGTGGACACGATTGCAACGTATATGCACCCATATATTAACGAACGTCACGAAAAAAGAAATAGCGAAAGCAATCGAAAACAAGCGTGCAACATACGTTCGTCCGCTAGCGATGAACGAAACAGGGAGAGCGTATTTGCAAGAAGTTAAAAAGCGCATGACGTTGCCGCTTGTGACAAGCGCCAAACAAATGAGACACGATCCGATATATCAAATAGAAAAAAAAGCGACGCAGGCGTATTTTTCGATTTTGCCTGAGCCGCTTTGTTCGGAAGCGTTACAGCGCGAGTATAAAACTCCGCCGTTACGATAATTTTTGTAAAAATTGAACGGCATCATCAAACGTATCAACAGGTACAATTTTCATGTTTGTGCCAATATCTTTCGCTGTTTTGACCGCTTCTTTATAATTGGAATGTTTCGCTCCGCGTTCGTTCGGCGCGAAAAAAATGTCCGCTCCTGCTTTATGAGCAGCGATCACTTTTTGAGAAATGCCGCCGATCGGTCCGACTTCGCCGTCGATGTTGATCGTTCCGGTACCAGCGATGCGATACCCTTTCGTTAAATCTTCTCGGATCAATTGATTGTACACTTCAAGCGCAAACATAAGCCCAGCGGACGGTCCGCCAATTTGATCGGATTCAATGCGGACAGGCGGATCGGTAACGATATCGCGGTCGGTCATGACGGAAAGTCCGAGACCGACGCGATGCTTTTCTTTTGGAAACGGCGCAAGCGTCAACGTTGCTGTTTTTTCTTTTCCTGATCGTTTATACGTAATTCGGACGCGATCTCCTTTTTTCTTTCCGCTTACGTATTGAATAAATTCGTCTGCGTCGTTGAGACGTTGCCCGTCAATCGCAACTAATTGATCGCCGCTTTTCAGCACGTTTGAAGCTGGCATGCCATCAACGACATATAACACATACACCCCTTTATTTCGATACGAAAACGATTTGTTTGCTTTGTTATAGGCAACGGCAATCGCCGTTTCTTTTGAATTTTCCATCATTTTTAATTGGTGATGCGTATATTCTTCGTCGCTTTCCCCTTCTTGTCTTACTTCATCCATGCGGTACAACTCGTTATATTTACTCACATGCGCAAGCATAAACGAAAAAAGATTGGCTTGCCCCATGCGAACGGTCGTTAACATAAATTGTCCTTTTTCTTTATAGCCGCCTTGCACTTCAACGAGCGGACGTAACGGTTCCGCCGTTCCAGGCATCGTCACGTAATACGGCAAGTGAAAAAAAGTCGCAAAAGCGAGTAGTAGTGCAACGATGATCGTAATTCGAATATACCGTCTTTTATTCATTGTTTAAACCCCTTCTCTGCAAGCAATTGACGAATGATCGGAAGCTGTTGGCGCGTTGCTTCTTCTCCCATTTGAATCATCTCTTTCGCATGGGTAAACGCATACGAGCTATAACGCTCAAGCGATGGACGAATGACGACATCCGCTTGGGCGATACGGTGGGAAGCAAGTTCAGCTTGAATAATATCTAAACTTTGTAAAATGACATCAAAAATCGAGGTGATCGTATCGTTTTTTTTCACGGAAGCGACGTCGACAGCGATGACGACGTCAGCTCCCATGTCGCGTACGACGGCCGCTGGTACGCGATCGATCACTCCGCCGTCCACGAGCAGACGCCCGTTCCATCGCTCTGGCACGAAAATGCCCGGAATGGAAATGCTGGCGCGCACCGCATCTGCTATACTTCCTTTGCGAAACACAACTTTCTCCCCTTTTTGTAAATCGGTCGCCACGATCGCAAGCGGAATACGGGCGTCTTCAATACGCTTTTGTTTTGTCATGACCGAAATGAAATGTTTAATTTGACGCCCGGCAACGAGTCCCATTTTCGGGACTGTCCAATCGATGTAATCGTTGCGTCGAAACGCTGTCGCGAGCCGATATAATCGTTCCGTTGTCATGCCTGATGCGTACAACGCACCAACGAGCGCCCCCATGCTACTTCCGGCGATCATATGAATCGGAATGTTTTCTTCTTCCAACACTTTAATGACCCCGGCATGCGCAAAGCCGCGCGCACCGCCCGAACCTAACGCCAACCCGATTTTCATTCCTGCTCCCCCTTCCTGTTCAATACTATGGTCTAAAATGTCCACATATACTCGTATATTAAAACGAGTACGATCGGCAAATGAGGAGGCTAACGAACGATGAAAGAAAAATGGAAAACATTGCTGTTATCATCGATCATTATTTGTTTATGTATCGCATTACTTCGCTATCCGCAACATTCATTTGAAGCGGCGGTGCGTGGATTGCATATGTGGTGGGATGTCGTCTTCCCATCTCTTCTTCCTTTTTTTATTGTATCAGAAATTTTGATCGGCTTTGGCGTCGTTCATTTTCTCGGCGTATTGCTTGAGCCGTTCATGCGTCCGCTATTTAAAGTGCCGGGCATCGGCGGATTTGTTTGGGCGATGGGCATGGCTTCGGGATACCCTGCCGGTGCAAAACTGACTGCTCGCCTAAGACAGCAACAACAGCTTTCCGCTATCGAGGCGGAACGGCTCGTTTCGTTCACAAACTCATCTAATCCGCTCTTTATTTTCGGAGCGATTTCCGTCGGTTTTTTTCATAATCCGAACATCGGCATCATTCTTGCTTTGTCTCATTATCTCGGCAACATTTGCGTCGGGCTGATGATGCGCTTTTACGGAAAAGACGAAAGCAACGCGGTTCAAAAACAAACAAAAAGCCTTTTGGGCCAAGCGTTTCGCGCCATGCATGAAACGCGCTTAAAACATAGCCAAGCCATCGGAAAGCTGCTTGGGGATGCGGTTCGTTCCTCCATTCAAACGCTTTTAATGATCGGTGGATTTATTATTTTATTTTCTGTTTTGAATAAGCTACTTTATATTACAAACATAACGAAATGGCTAGCCGACATCGTACAATACGCCTTGGCATTCTTTCACTTACCTAGCGAATTAAGCGTTCCATTCATCGCCGGGTTGTTTGAAATTACGCTCGGCAGCCAAATGGCAAGTGAGGTAACAAACGCCACGTTATTACAAAAAGTCATTATTACAAGCTTTATTCTTGCTTTTGGTGGTTTTTCCGTCCAAGCTCAAGTCGCAAGCATTTTAGCGGAAGCGCATATTCGCTTTCAACCGTTTTTTATCGCTCGTATATTTCACGGTTTTTTCGCTGCTTTTTTCGCATTCATTCTTTGGAAACCGCTATATGTTCAGCCGCTTGAGTCGGCAGAAACGTTGCCTGTTTGGCTTCCGGAAGCGACGATCCGTTGGCCGATATTGTACATACATTGGATCGAGCAATATGGCTTTTTTGTGACTGCAATCGCATGTTTCCTATATGTCTTTTCGGCTTTCCGACGTGAAAAACCACCTGTTTAAAGGTGGTTTTCTGCATGAGCGAACTTTTTTCGGAGCGCTTCTTCGACAACTTTTGGCACAAGCTCGGAAATGTTGCCGTTATATTTCGCGACTTCTTTCACGATGCTTGAGCTTAAAAAGGAGTATTGGTTGTTTGTCATCATAAAAAACGTTTCAATTTGCTCATTTAATATGCGATTCATCGATGTAATTTGCATTTCGTATTCAAAATCGGAAACAGCACGCAAGCCGCGCAAAATGGCGCTTGCGTGTTTGCTTTTCGCATAGTCAACAAGCAAACCTTGATAACTGTCAACGACGACGTTATGTAAATCTTTTGTTACTTCTTCTAGCAGCTGCACTCGCTCTTCTGCTGAAAATAACGGTTTTTTTGATGAATTGTTTAATACGACAACATACACTTTGTCAAACACTTTCGCTCCGCGGCGAATAATATCTAAATGTCCATATGTGACAGGATCAAAGCTTCCTGGGCATACCGCAATACTTGCCACGTTTATTCTCCTTCCTCATCTACGTAAGCGTAAATCGATACAGCCGTAATGCCATACGTTTCGTGTTTCACTTTTGTTAAACGACCGATGTGAATGGGAAGCTCGACTTCCGCATCATGTTCCGCAACAAGAAAGCCGTCTCGTTGTAAAAGCTGATGCGCATCAACGATCGCGATAAGCGCTTCCAACTGTTTATTTTTATAAGGCGGATCAAGAAAAATTAAACGAAAGGTCAACCCTCTTTTTATAATTGCCTTTAACGCGCGTTCGGCATCGTTGCGATAAATTTCCGCTTGATCGGTCAAACAACAGGCAGCGACGTTTTTTTTCATCGTTTGCACCGCTTTTGCGTCATGATCGACGAAAATAACGCGATCTAATCCGCGACTTAACGCTTCGATGCCAAGTCCACCGCTTCCGCCAAATAAATCAAGCCCAAGTCCGCCGGAAAAATACGGACCGATCATATTAAACATCGCTTCTTTCACTTTATCTGTCGTTGGACGTGTCGTCATTCCCGGAACGGCTTGAAGCGATTTACCTTTACACTTCCCTGATATGACTCGCATCACTTTCACCTCACTTCTTATTATCGTAACATAACCGAAGAGAAGAAAAATATGATGATCATGTATACAATGAAAAACAATGGTCATACTGTTAGTAACAACATCGTTAATGATGTTGTTGCCAACCACGGAGAAGACTTACGTTCCCCATAAGTTCTTCCTCCGGTTTCTCCTCTCCCTTTTTTCCTTCTCTTTTTCGGCTTGTCCGAAAAAGAATGGAAGGGACCCTGCGGCATATGCCACAGGGCATTTTTTTGCCTTACTGACCAACCACGTGTATTTCTTCAGCCGTTTCGCTAATGTAGACGGAAAACCATTTCGGAAATTCCGTCCGTTCAATGTATAGCGTCCCGTTCCATTCTCGAATGACTGCATTTGTGCTGTTTGTAAAAAATCTCCAACGAGCATTCCCTTTTTCAATAAATACCGCTTCTCCCGAACGTTGAACAGTATAGCCGAGCGTGCGCATAATCGGAATAAACGGAAACAGTTGTTGATCGTCTTTTAATAAAACGTGAGCGTTTGGCAATTTCACGTCATTGACGACGAGCATTTTTCGCTCTGTAAACGTCATGTATGGTTCCTCGTTTTGAAAAAATGTCGTGTTTCCTTCGTATGCTTCGCCTAGCCATTCGTCTAATTTTTTCAACGTCAACGGCTGACCGTCATTTTTAGTGACTAGCGTCCAAAACGTTTGTTGTTGTTCTTTCGTTAACGTTTGTTGCAATTGCTGAAAAACAAGTTTCGCTCTTTTTGTCATCGGCTCCGTTTTCGTCATATATGAAACGAGCAAGTCCCATATCCAATCGGGAACAGTGCTATTTGGAAACCGATGCTGTAACTGCACGCGAACGTAAGCGCGCTGTGTGTCAGAAACGGAAGCTGTATCCGAGATAATGACGAACGTCGGCGTCATATATTGCAGACGCGATGAAGTAACAATTAACGTTTGCACATCGCTTTCTTTCCAAAACGATAACGCTGTTTCGTGAAGCGGTTTTGTCGCGTATATGACTAAATCACCGTTAAACGTTGGCTGCAACGGTTGCGATTGAAAATAAAGCGGAACGGTTTGTCCGCCTTTTTTCTCCCACATGAAAAAAGAAAAAGACGGTTTATAGACGTAACCAACGAGCTTTCCGTCTGCTGCCCATACCCCTTTCGGATGAACAACATCGGTGAGCGATACGTTCGTTTGTTGCGGCTGTGTCGTATGAAAATAAACGAGCCATTGTTGAATGAAAAGCGGTTCTTTTGGAACAATCGACACGCGATAAGTGAGCGAAAGTGTATTTGTTTTCGATGCGTCGACGATCGTTTTCCCATTTTTTTGTTCGACGCACGTTTTTTTCTTCGCACAAGAAATGTTTGTCACTTCTTTTGGCACCGTCACTTCATATGTGTCAGCAACCGCACCGCGTATATGATGAACGACTTCGATCGTTTTTCCAGTAAATGTTGCTTCAATATCATGTTGCAACACTGATTGTTTCGTCGCTTCCGTATGATATTCGTCCCATTGGTAATATAAAGCTCCTGCGCTAACGCCAAGGAAAAGGAGCATTGAAATAAAAGTTACTTTCCACATACGATAGCTCCTCATTCAGCAGTTTATATTATAACAATAGCAAAATTTCGCTGCATTGTCATATACCGTTTTCACTAATTGTCGAAAAAAGTTGAACGTGTTAAAGTAAATGAGGGAATACAACATAAAGTGAGGGAATGGTGATGATTCAACGTTTTATTGAATTAGGGGAAGGATATTCTGACATTTATGAGTTAATTGAAATTGCGAAATCAAACCGTCATCGTTTATCGGGTTTGTTTGCTTTTCATACGATGAAAGACGGCAAGGCGCTCACGTCGTTCGTCGTCGTGCTTCATCCGACAGATCCTGGCGATTTTCAACCGCTATACATTTGCCGTGAAGGCATTCCACACCCGTCTGTGAAAGTGACAAAACGATATGAGTTGTTCCTCGATTTAGCGAAGGAACTGAATCAAGAAATCATTCATTTGGACGTCAAACCGTCTAACTTTTTTGCGGACTTACAATTGTACTATCAGCATTTAATCGGCATTATGCGCATGAATCGATTTATTCCGCCACTACAGTAAGAAAAGCGAAAAGGATGTCAGCGATTGACATCCTTTTTTTATATGCCGTATTCGTATTCTCTCTCTTTGTCTGCTTTTGATTCGAATTCAACTTTCACATACGGGCGATATGAAGGTTCGACGCGTTTAACAAACGGAAGCGAAGCGAGTTTTCGCATCGTCTCTTCTGCTTCGTCCATGTTGCAATATAAAACGGCGTATTTTAACCGTTTCGATACGTAATGAACGTTTCCGTATTTCCGCAACTGTTTACTATGTTTTAACGAATACAGCCAAACGATAATGCCTTGACGCATTGGAAACATAAAAGTCCCATCCCCCTTTTTCACTTCGTCCGACAGCCACACGCGCCACCAGATCCGCATCCTCCACCGCAAGATAAAGAATCGAAATACGGATTTCCTGTCGGCACTTTAATGTTTTCAGATACGGCTCGACCGATCATCGTGCTAATTTCATCTAACAGCGACTGCATGTCTTTTTCTGCTTGTTTAAACGCGGCAATCGGACCGTATAAATCCAGTTCGCGTTTTGCCTCACGCACTTGCTTTGTGACTTCTTTGTAGTCTGGATGATATTTGCCAAAACGCTGCACCTCTTCGTACCGTTCTTTTAGCTGAACGAATCGGCGAATAAGTTGCTGCGCTTTTTCATCTTGTTGCATATGATAAAAACAGCGACGGTATTCCTCCGCCACGTCTGATTCGACAATCATTTTGCCAAGCTCTTCAGCAAAGTCTAACAACTGTAATCGTTCGATCGTTGCTACAATCACGAGCAACACCTCCACAACGGTATCATAACATGATTTCGCCAACAAAACAAATAAGTCTGGTTGCCCCAGACTTATGAAATCGTCACCGTAAATTCATGTGAGATGTTATATTTACTTGCATCGTTATGGACAAGTTCCAACCGAATCACATGTTTTCCAACAGGCAACCCACGAATAACAAAAGCCGCCGTTGTCGTTTCGCCCACTCGTTTCCCGTTCACGTAAATATATATGCGTCCTTGTCCGTCTTTTTTCGGATGCGTTCCTTTTGTAAACGTAAACTGATCGACAATACATTCGACAAATACGTTATTTCCTTTGACGAGATGTTTCACAAATAACGTTTGTTTTTGCTCAGCAAAAACGATTGTGCTGTCATGATGAACATACGTAGAAAACAAAAGCGCAATACATAAAAAAAAGAAGCGCAACACTTTCACCATCCTTTCATAGTGATAGTGTTTGCGTTTCTCGCTTAATTATGAGTGTCCTTCATCAGTTTCATCATCGCCATCATCATGTTTGCCATTTCGATCGTTTGAACGACTTGTTCGACTTTATGCGGCAACGTTTGTTTATAATAGTGACGCATTTGTTTTTCCATCTCTTTTATATCCAGCGGGCGTCTTGCTAGCCGGCGATACCATATCGGTTGCTCGCGTAAAAATTGATGAAGCTTTGGCTTCGCTACAATGTATTCGTATACGTCTTTTCTCATCGCCTATCTCCTTAATCTTTTCGAAACGAAAACGGATCTTTTTTCGTCTGTTGCATTTGGCGGACGACTTCTTGGATAGATGCAATCGCTTGTTGAACGTTTGTAATGTACGTTTGAAGTTCATTAACATCAAGGTGTTTGACGTAACTGGCTAGCTTTTGCATCAAATCCCCTTGATCTTGTTTGACATCGCTTGAGCGATATTCGTCCCACATGTCATCGTCTTCGCCAAACACATACCAATCGTTATATAACTCTTTCCACGTCTTTTTCCCTTGGCGCACCTCTTCAATCAGTTTCGGATGGTTTTTCACAAACTGTTTAAATTGTTCGATGGACATATCGGTCGCTCCTTCCTTGTTTGTTTGCCTATCATATATTACGACCGAACAGCCAATGCGTGCGCCTATTTTGGCTCAGAAAAAGGACGAATAAAGTTTTGCGTATAATGACGTTTATATACACCAACGCCTAAATGCGTCAACTCAGCATTTAACAACGTTTGCCGATGACTACGGCTGTTAAGCCACGCTTCGACAACCGCCGGTCCATCGACATATTCCGAGGCGATATTTTCTCCCGCTAATTCAAAACGAACGTTTGCTTTCGTCAACCGCTGTTGTAAATCTCCGTTCGTTGGCGATTCGTGCGCAAAAAAATCATTTTCTGCCATATCTTTACTATGTCCGTACGCCACTTCCGCCACGCGCTCATCCCATTTAAGCGGTGGAACACCGTGACGAATGCGCATGACGTTTGTAATCTCAAAAATTTGTTGTGCATTTGCTTGCTCGACTTGTTTTTCGAGCGTTTCATCCATTTCTATGCTCGGTAACGGACCGCGATATTCAAGTTCATATGGACGAAGCTTCACTAACGTTTCTCCGTCGACCCAGCGAATGCTTGATAATTTGCCGGTAAAACGATCAATATACAATTGTACGTAAACGTCGTCAAACGAAAGAAGCGGTTGAATGAGTAAATCTTCTTCTGTCAGTTGAAAGCGATATACCCCATCGTCCAGTTGCACATGAATTGTATCGTGAAGCGGCATCGTTTGTAATAGCTCGTTAATCGAGCGATCGAACTGAAACGGGGCAACGTTGACTTCCGGTCCACATGCATAAATTGTGACAACCCGTCCGTCAACAATACCGATTTGCATATACGTTTTCGGGTCGTTATATACCCACCATACGTAACCGTAAGCGGACGGATCGATACGTGCTGGTTGTCCGAATGTTTGTTTCACTTCTTCTTCTGTTTTTCCAATCCATGTACCAAGCCCTTGTACGACAGTTTTCTCGCTCGTTTGTTCACTCATGATCGATGTATCGTTTAAAGGGGCTTGTTCATCTGTTGGGAAAAAAGAAAAAATAAAAATAAAGATCGTAATTAGAGCAATGATCCAGCGCATTCATCATTCTCCCTTAGCTATTGTATGTACTTCCATTATATACAGCTTGTCTACATTGCAACACTAAAAAATAAAGGCTATGCAAAAAACATAGCCTTCGTGCTTAGTGATATTGTGAGATTTCAGATAACGCTTCCCCTGCTTGTTCGTCGCTTGCTTCATGAATCGCTAAGTCGCCAAGCGACATCATGCCAACTAACGTCTCGCCTTCGACAACAGGCAAACGACGAATTTGATGTTTTGCCATCAACCGAGCCGCTTCCTCTACGGACGCGTTTGGTGAAATCGTCACGAGCTGTTCGCTCATCACTTCTGTCACCGCTGTTGAACCTGGTTTCTTTTCTGCGATACCGCGTATGACTAAATCGCGGTCCGTCACAATGCCGATGAGACGATTTCCATCTGTAATCGGAATAGCGCCGACGTTATAATCGCGCATTTTTACCGCTGCTTCGTACATATTATCTAGCGGTGTACAACATTCGACTTCTGTTGTCATCATTTCTTTTACTTTTGGCATGTGCATCTCTCCTTTCGTACATTAGTTTCACCAAAATCGGAACAATTATAAAGCTCGTCATTGAAAGTTATGCGCTTTCGTACTATTATTAATGGAGGAATGTTTTATTTTACATAAGGGGGACTTAAACGATGCGCTTCGAAAATACAGGTATTGAAAATCAAACAGCGCCATTAACACGTTTAGATGACTTAATGGAAAGCCTCGGCTTCGTACGTGCCGGTCAATGGGATTACGATCGTGTCACATATGACCGCAAATTTGAAATTAAAAATGACGTCTTTTATTTACGTGTGCAAGGTTATGCGATTGAAGGAGACGTTGGTGGTCGCCATGCGGTCATTAAACTGATGAAGCCGTTGCTTGGCAAGCATTATTATCCACATGGTGTCGAATATGGTGAGGGAGAGAACTTCCCTTCATCATTAGTAAACCAATGTGAAGCTCTTTTAGCAAAAGTGAAAGAAGGTCTTGCAACTATAAACGCATGAGCGCGCTCATGCGTTTTTTCCGTCAACGAGACGACGGACGTACAGGTGAACAGAAACAACCTCTTTTCCTGTCATGTCGTATATGTCATCGATCACTTGTTTTTGAATACGTTCACATAAGGTGAGCATATGATCGCACACTTTGAAAGAGACGGTCATATGAATCGTCAGTCCGTTATGCAGGGCATATACTTTCGTTTCTTCTAATATGACATCATCAAATAGTTGTACGCTCATTGCAGCAATCGTTATAATAGGTTTATGCATATACATCCTCCATACGATTTATGAAATGAAAGCAGGTGTCGTTTCGTTGTTTGAGAAAATTCCAAAGCGGTCCGTATACATAGTCCTTATTTTACTTGCGATCGTCTTATTGACATACTGGGTCGCTCCAATTGCTGTTCCGATTTTATTTGCGTTTATTACAGCTATTTTTTTAGAGCCTGCCGTCAAAGTGGCACAACAGCGGATCGGGTTCAAACGACAGTCTGCCACGCTTCTTGTATTTAGCTTATTTACGTTGTTTATGCTTTTAGGCGGCTACTTTATTATTACAAAAATTGTGACGGAAGCGTTTCATTTTTTTAGACATTCACCACTATACTTAAATGAAATGATTGCAGGTTGGAACGAACTTGTCGCACGCTGGTACAAGCAGACAGAAAAATTGCCGCCGTTCGTTGTAGCAGAACTGAGCCAACAAGTCGATTTATTTTTAACAAAGTTAAAGATGCAACTAACGGCTTCGCTCAGCTTTCATAAAGTGAGTGCGCTCGTGGCGAATGTTCCAACGTTTTTAATTAACTTTCTCGTGTATTTAATTACTTTATTTTTATTTATGCATGACTTACCGAAAATACGCGAAGCGATTTTTTCACATTTAACAGAGGAAACGAAAGAAAAAGTGTATTTTATGTTGTCGCGGCTATCGTATGTCGTATTCGGTTTTTGGAAAGCGCAATTTCTCGTGAGTTTAATTATTTTTGCCGTTTCGTTAGTCGGATTGTTGTTGATTACACCGAAAGTTGCGTTATTTACTGCCTTTATTATTTGGGTGATCGACTTTATTCCAATTATCGGCTCGATCATTATTATGGCACCTTGGGCGATTTTCCACTTTGTCACAGGCGATACAGTACTAGCAACTAAACTATCGATTCTCGGCGTCATTTTGCTTATTTTACGTCGAACCATTGAGCCAAAAGTGATGGGGGCGCATATCGGTTTATCGCCACTCGCAACGCTTATTTCCATGTATTTAGGTGTGAAAATGATGGGGGCACTCGGGCTTATTTTATTCCCGCTTTTACTCATCGCCCTAAAATCAGCGAAAGAAGCAGGCATCATTAAATTTAACTTTAAATTGTAAAAGAGGGTGAACTGTCACCCTCTTTTTAAAATCCTAAAATCGCTTTAATGACCGATGTCGTTTCACCGCCGCGGTAAAATACGTATAACAACAAATACACAACAACGCCTGTTGTCGCGGTGAAAAACCAAACAACGCTTGTGATTGGACCGAGCTTTTTATGTCGCACCCAATTTTTTTTCACCGCGGAAAGCAACGTGACAATGCCGAACACCGCGCCGGCAGTCGCTAAAAAAATGTGAAAAAACAAAAAGAGTGTGTAGTAAATTTTCAAATGATCCGGTCCACCAAAGCTTGTATTTCCAATGAAAATCGTACGTGATAAATAAATGATGAAAAATGCTAGTGCAAAAGCTGCGGCAAGCCACATCGTTTTTTCATGTTTCTTCACTTGCTTTTGGCGAATAAAATACCAACCGACTGCTACAAGTATCGCACTAATGACAATAAAGCTTGTACTAATCGTAGGTAAAATCGGTAACGAACCCATCGTATTCCCTCTCCTATTTGATCATTTTGTCGTCTGAACAGCCACGTGTTCTTCATCTCTTTCTTTTCGATACCATTCAATAAAAATG
Organism: Anoxybacillus sp. CHMUD; assembly: GCF_013096965.1. NCBI lineage: Bacteria > Bacillati > Bacillota > Bacilli > Caryophanales > Anoxybacillaceae > Anoxybacillus > Anoxybacillus sp. CHMUD. The sequence continues at coordinate 21,285 of NZ_SDLG01000002.1, read as the reverse complement.
AAAAATAACATAACCCCATACACAATTTCTTGAATAATTTTCATTAAAACGCCACCGAGCTGTTGATCGTGTAACAGAGACATCGAGCTAAACATTTCCGGTCCGCTCAATTCAAGTGACGCTAATGTCGTTTGCGGCACACAAAGCGCCAAAGCGTTCATCCAAGCCGCTGGGTCGTAATATGTGGCATACAACGGTGTATCGGCGAAAATAATAAGCGCACAAGCAGGTGTAAGCAATACACCATCAGCGAAAATATAACCAACTTTTTTCACACCCGATAATCTCGGAAAACCATGAACGTCGTTCACAAGTGGCCACCACATCATCATTGCCGCAATAAAAATAGCTGTCGTCATGAGCGCGTGCAGCCACATATTCGTTTTCACGGCATCGAAAATGAGCGGCACATGGTATAACGAGAATATACCATTAAACAAAAACAGCGCAATTAACGGTTTCGTAAAAAAAGTAACGCTCGAGCGGATTGTTCGAAGGCGAAAGAGCGCTTCAAACATCCATGAAGGAATACCTTTAATAAGAAGTGGTGGAACGATTAAATAAAGAACAGCCATTTGCGTCATATGCGCACTAAACATTAAATGACCTAACAAATCGACAGGAGAACCTTTACAAATATAAAGCAAAACAATCGCAGTCACAAACAACGTTTTTTGTTTCGTCGTCGTCGGCTGTTTTGAACGGTTTACGAGCCAAAAATAAACGATCGTTACAGCGACTAAAGAAACGAAAAAGTACGGACTCCACATCGCTTCAAAACCGAATATACTTAACGGCATCATACTCACCTCGCTTTTTTTCCAACTTTATTATACTACAAACATAACAAACGTGAAAAGAAAAGAAGCTAGCCAATGCTAGCTTCTTAAATCCAGACGATTGTTAAAAACGCCCAAATCGTAATAAACGCCACGGCTACCCCGCCGTACAAGAAAAGCGCTGGAAGTTCATGCCCTTTATGGCTCATATGCATGAAGTAATATAGCTGGAAAATGACTTGCACGACCGCTAACAATAAGATGAACGGTACAGAAAACCAAGCGGAAAAGCCTTCGTATCCAACCGCAAAAAAGGCGATGAGCGTTAAGAAAATCATTAACGTAAACGAGATAATTTGATGCTTCATCTCTTCCGCATTTTTTTTGCGACGATACGCTACATCTACTTTTGGGTTTTGTACATGTGTATGATTTGCCATACAATCACCCCACCATTCCCATTAAGTATACGACCGTGAAAATGAACACCCAAACGACGTCGATAAAGTGCCAATATAAGCTTGCGACGTAAAACTTCGGTGCATTATATAAGTTTAACCCACGTTTCGCGTTACGAATCATTAGTGTAACAATCCAAAGTAAACCGAACGCCACGTGGGCACCGTGTGTTCCGACAAGCGTATAAAACGCTGAAGAAAAGGCACTTGTTGAGAACGTAAATCCTTCATGCACATACTCTGTAAACTCGTAAATTTCAAGCGCTAAAAAGGCTGCACCAAGCAATACGGTAATGCCGAGCCAAAGCTGCATTTTTTTGAAGTCGAAGTTGCGCATATGATGCATTGCATATACGCTCGTTAAACTGCTCGTTAAAAGCAACATCGTCGCTAAAAAGACGATCGGCATTTGGAATAATTCCTTCGCAGATGGACCGCCTGCCACAGAATCTTTTAATGCTAAATATGTGGCGAAGAGAGAGGCGAACAATACCGTCTCTCCGCCGAGGAAAAACCAAAAACCTAAAAACTTATTTTTCCCTTCAAGGGTCGCTTTTTCTGGCTCTGCCGGGAACGTCTCCGGCGTTAATTTTTCTTCCACATGCATTATGCCCCAGCCCCCTTTTTCTCTGCTTCCATTACTTCTTCTTTAGGAATGTGGAAGCCGTGGTCATCAATAATTGAACGGAAGAACATGGCAACTAGCGTGATCAGTAACCCGATAATACCAACAGGTAATCCCCAACCGTAGTCGTTATGGAATAAGAAGCCTAACGCTGAAATGAATAGACCTAATGACATAACGAACGGCAAAATTGTAGGGTTTGGCATATGAATATCGCCAAGCGGCTCTGCTGGCGTTAAGCCTTTTTTGCCTTCCATCTTTTCAATCCAATATGCATCTAATCCGCGCACAAGCGGCGTTTGCGCAAAGTTGTATTCTGGCGCTGGCGAAGATACCGCCCATTCAAGCGTACGTCCATCTTCCCACGGATCGTTGCCTACTCGTTTTCCTTTTACTGTGGTGATGACAACGTTTGCTAATAACACGATTGTACCTGCTGCCATGAAAAACGCACCGATTGTACTAATTAAGTTCCCTGTTTCAAGTCCTTGACCAGGCAAGAATGTAAATACGCGACGTGGCATACCCATTAAGCCAAGGAAATGTTGAATAAAGAACGTCAAATGGAAACCGATAAAGAACAACCAGAATGTCACTTTTCCTAATTTTTCATCTAACATTTTACCAAACATTTTTGGCCACCAGTAATGAGCACCTGCTAGTAGCGCCAAAACAACCCCGCCGACAATAACGTAGTGGAAGTGCGCAACGACGAAATAACTGTCATGATATTGATAGTCTGCCGCTGCTGCAGCGTTCATTACCCCTGTCACTCCACCGATGACGAACGACGGAATAAACGCGACGGCATACATCATTGGCGTTGTAAAGCGAATGCTTCCGCCCCACATCGTAAACAACCAGTTGAAAATTTTAATTCCCGTTGGAACCGCAATGGCCATTGTCGCAACCGCAAAGATAGCGTTCGCAATTGGCCCCATACCAACCGTAAACATATGGTGCGCCCACACCATGAAGCCTAAAAATCCGATTAATACTGTCGCAAATACCATCGAAGAGTAACCGAATAAACGTTTACGTGAAAACGTCGCAAAAATTTCTGAGAAAATACCGAACGCTGGCAATACGAGAATGTATACTTCTGGGTGACCGAAAATCCAGAACAAGTGCTCCCAAATGATCGTATTTCCACCAAGCGCTGGATCAAAGAAGTTTCCACCGAACAAACGGTCCATCATCATGAAAATTAAACCGACTGTTAATGGTGGGAACGCGAATAAAATAAGCGCAGATGTGACAAACGTCGCCCATGTAAACATCGGCATGCGCATATATGTCATTCCTGGCGCACGCATATTAATGATCGTAACGAGGAAGTTAATTCCACCGATTAACGTTCCTAAACCGGAAATTTGTAAACCTAATACGTAAAAGTCGATCCCGTGTGTTGGTGATGCAAGCGACAACGATGCGTAAGATGTCCAACCCGCATCTGGTGCTCCACCTAAAAACCACGATAAGTTTAAAAACACACCACCGAAGAAAAATAACCAAAAACCGAGCGAATTTAAAAATGGGAACGCAACGTCACGCGCACCGATTTGAATCGGTACAACGGCGTTCATCATCGCAAACACGAGCGGCATCGCCGCAAGGAAAATCATTGTCGTTCCGTGCATCGTCAACACTTCATTGTAAAACCCTGCGCTAATGAAGTCGTTGTTTGGCACGGCGAGCTGAATGCGAATAATCATCGCTTCTAAACCGCCAAGCAAGAAGAAGACTCCGCCGGCGATTAAGTACAAAATCGCAATCTTTTTATGGTCTACCGTCGTTAAGTAGTCCCAAATGACTGCGCCGACACCTTTTTTCCGAGCTAACGTACTCACAGTTTAACCTCCCTTTATCGATAATCCCCTTACTCAACAGATAATGTCATTAAGTATTTTGTTAATGCTTCTAACTCTTCGTCAGATAATGACGGATATGTTCCTGTCATTTTGTTGCCTGGCTTAATTTTTTCTGGGTCTTTTAACCAAGCTTTTAAGTTTTCTTCGTTATGTTCTAAAATGCCAGCAATGCGTTCACGATCCGCAAAGTTGCCTAAGTTTGGCGCAAGGCGAGCTTGTTCAGAGCGACCGTCAACTGGCGTAACAGCGTGACAGCCAATACAGCTTTTATTGAAAATTTCTTCTCCTCGTTGCACAACTGGATCTGTTGAAGCAACAGGTTTTGCATTTTTCATTTTTTCTACCCATTGATCAAACTCATCGCGAGGAAGCGCCTTCACTTTAAAGTCCATTAATGCGTGTGACGGGCCGCAAAGCTCCGCACATTTCCCGTAAAATAGACGCCCTGCCTCTTCCGCGCGTTTTTCATCAAATGTGAGGAAAAATTGGTTTGTATTATCTGTATTTGTATCCATTTTTCCTCCAGCCGCTGGAATCCAGAACGAGTGCTTGACGTCGGAAGCTTTTAAGTTGAAATACACGCGTTCGTCTGTTGGAACAACTAAATCTTGGCTTGTAATAATGCCATAATCCGGGTACTCAAACTCCCACCAGTACAAGTTCGCACGAACGTTGACGACAACGACGTCGCGCTCTTTTTTGTTCATCGGTTTTACATCCGCAAGCTTAAACGTGTATAAAACCGTTGGAACAGCTAGAATGATTAGTAAAATAATCGGAATAACTGTCCAAATGATTTCAAGCGTATGGCTTCCTTCCACTTGTTTTGGAATTTTGTTTTCCTCCCCTTTACGGTGACGGAAGCGAGTCACAACGTAAAGGAAGATGATCGTTACAACCGCAATGACGATGACCATGATGGCCGTGCTGAGCAGCATAAGGTCGTACTGCATGTCAGCTACTTCTCCTGCTGGTTGAAGCGTCGATAAAAACGGCTTGCCGCAACCAGCTAGCAAAAGCGCCATGGCGGAGATAAGAGAAACCAAGCGCCAATTTCGTAGCCACTTTTTCATAGCCTAATCAAACCCCTCTTTCGATTATGAAGTAAAGTGAAATATATACATTCTTTCTTTACAAAAAGAAAGAATTGTAAACCTCTTTAATCAATTGTTACGATCACCATTGTGACAAACAAAATCGTTAAATAGTTGAGCGAATAAATAAACATCCATTTCGCCCATTTCATATCGTCTTTCATTTTAAAACCAGCTAGTCCGAGCGCTAGCCAACCGACGTTCAACAACGTGGCAATCACTAAAAACGGAACGCCTAATGAAAATAAGTAAAATGGAAGTGGTAAAAGCGCCACGATCCAAATGACGATTTGCCGTTTTGTCACTTCAAATCCGTGAACGACCGGCAACATCGGAATGCCCGCTGCGCGATATTCTTCACATCGCTTCATCGCCAGCGCCAAAAAGTGCGGCGGCTGCCATAAAAACATAAGCAGAAACAAAATAATAGGAACGATATGGAAAGAGTCATCGACCGCCGTCCAACCGATCACGGGCGGAACAGCACCTGAAATGCTCCCGATGACCGTATTGAACGTATTGCTTCGCTTAGACCACATCGTATATAAAAAGACGTACGTCACAACGCCAACTAATCCAATGATGGCGGCGGTGACAGTCGTCATAAGCAAACTGATCGTACCGACCGCGACAAGAAGAATGCCGAACCAGAGTACGCGCTTCGGCTCTACGCTTCCGCTTACCGTCGGACGATTTTTCGTCCGCTCCATTAAGTGATCGATGTCGCGATCAATAAAGTTATTTAATGCGCACGAACCTGCAATGACGAGGGCAGATCCAATAAGCGCGAAAAACACGATATGCAAATTGCTTAAAAATCCTTTTCCGGTAAAATGAAGGGCTAACCAAAGTCCCGTAAATGTCGTAATTAAATTCGAGTTCACGATACCAATTTTTACAACAGCTAATACATCTTTGAACACACCTGATTGTAGCTTTGTCGGTTTGACATCTTCGACTACATCCGCCATGTGCCACCACTCCTCCCTTATGCCTTTGAAGGCGTTTCCAATCTATACACGATAACGATATGTCGTCTCTGTATATTAAAACACATTTCTTCGTCAATTTGTGAACTTTTTTTGTCTTAATTGTGTCGAATTTGTGTCAAAATGATATTGTTACGATGAGAACATTGAAAAAACACCGCATTTATATTTCTAGCAAACTCCGCACAAATATTCAACCATATTTGCAACGATTGCTATATTGTAAAATAATAAAACTTTGCGCTTTTCGACATTTTCCGCTAATATGAGAGTAGAATTTTTCACACGTATTTCACATTTATTATACAGTTTTTACTAGGCATTTGCTAGATCAAATTTCGCATTAAGGAAGTGAATACATTGCAGCGGCTTTTAAAATGGTTTGCAGTAGCGACAACAATCGGCATGCTTTTCGTCTTAATTGGCGGCGCGCTCGTCACAAAAACAGGCTCAGGCATGGGGTGCGGTCGTTCGTGGCCGCTTTGTCACGGACAGCTCATCCCATCCAACATTACGGTAGAATTGCTTATCGAATTAAGCCACCGTGTTGTCTCTGGCGTCGTTGGATTGATGGTATTGATTTTATCGATTTGGGCTTGGAAAGCGATCGGTCATATTCGTGAAACGAAGTTTTTGGCGATCGTGTCGTTTGTTTTTCTCGTCTTACAAGGGTTGATCGGCGCTGCCGCGGTCGTATGGGGCCAATCGGACGTTGTGCTAGCGCTTCATTTTGGCATTTCGCTCATTTCATTTGCGGCCGTCTTTTTATTGACGTTGTTTATTTTTGAAGTCGATAAAAAATTTGATGCCGCATCCGTCGTGCTTGATCGTACGATGAAATTTCATATTTACGGCATTATTGCGTATTGCTATATCGTCGTATATACAGGCGCGCTCGTGCGCCATAAACAAGCGAGTTTAGCGTGCCCGAGCTGGCCGTTTTGCGCACAAACAAGGTTGTTCCCAACCCAATTACATGAATGGGTGCAAATGGGTCACCGCTTCGCTGCGGGATTATTATTTATTTGGATTTTCATAGCGACGATATATGCTGTGAAACGGTATAAACAACAGCCTGTCATATACTGGGGCTGGCTGATTGCGCTCGTTCTTGTCAGCTGTCAAGTCGCAACAGGGGCGCTTGTCGTCTTTACAGAGTTGAACTTATACGTCGCCTTAGCCCATGCGTTTTTTATTTCCTGTTTGTTCGGTGTATTAAGTTACTTTGTGCTACTGGCAACGCGCAGTCAAAAACAAAAAAATGCGCCGCAACGATCGAACGTCATTCCGTCTGCCGTATTAAAATAAAAGAACGAGGCTTGCCTCGTTCTTTTATTTTTCCGCTAATTCAATTAACAAATCGCCCGTTTGAATGGCGTCGCCGCCTTGAACGTAAATGTCTTTAACGACACCTGAAAACGGCGCTTGCACCGTCGTTTCCATTTTCATCGCTTCCGTAATCATGAGATGATCGCCTTTTTTCACCTTTTCCCCTTTTTCAACGAGCACTTTTACGACCGTTCCCGGCATCGTCGCAGCAATATGGTTCGGATTGTTGCGATCGGCTTTCACGCGCGCGACAACTGTTGTTTTAATGCTTTCATCTTTAATGACTATTTCGCGCGGTTGACCGTTTAATTCAAAGTATACAATTCGCGTACCGTCCGCTTGCGGCTGACCGATGGAGACGAGTTTGACGATTAACGTTTTCCCTTTCTCAATTTCAACTTCAATTTCTTCACCAAGGCGCATGCCGTATAAAAACGTCGGCGTATCCAAAACAGATACATCCCCAAACTGCTCAACGGTGCGCGCATATTCAACGAACACTTTCGGATATAGCGCATAAGCGAGCACGTCGTAGTCTGTCACTTCGCGTTGAACGATATGATATAACTCTTCGCGCAACTTCTCAAAGTCGACCGGCTCTAACAGCTCTCCAGGACGAACAGTAATCGGTTCGCGCCCTTTTAAAATGATGCGCTGCAACGTTTCTGGGAATCCGCCGTGCGGCTGACCGAGATATCCTTCAAACAGTTCAACAACCGAATCAGGGAAGTCAAGCGTGTCCCCGCGTTCGTAAATGTCCTGCTCGGTTAAATTGTTTTGTACCATATATAGCGCCATATCACCGACAACTTTCGATGACGGTGTCACTTTGACAATATCGCCAAATAAATCGTTGACGCGGCGATACATTTCTTTTACTTCGTCCCAGCGGTCTCCTAAACCGACAGCTTTCGCTTGTTGTTGAAGGTTGCTATATTGTCCGCCCGGCATTTCGTGCATATATACTTCCGTATGCGGTGCGTTCATGCCGCTTTCAAAGTCAGCATAATATTGGCGCACATCTTCCCAATAGCGCGACAGTTTTTCAAGCGATGTAATATCGACTTCCGGGGCACGTTCCGTTCCTTCTAGCGCATAATAAAGCGTGTTGGCGCTCGGTTGGGACGTTAAACCAGCCATCGAGCTAACCGCAACGTCTACAATATCTACTCCCGCTTCGATCGCTTTGGCGTATGTGTAAATGCCGTTTCCGCTCGTGTCGTGCGTATGCAAATGAATCGGAATGTCGACGACTTCTTTTAAAGCGGAAATGAACGTATACGCTGCTTGCGGCTTTAATAGCCCTGCCATGTCTTTAATCGCTAAAATGTGCGCACCTGCTTGTTCAAGCTCTTTCGCTAAGTTTTTATAGTAGTCGAGATTATATTTCGTGCGCGCAGGATCGAAAATATCGCCTGTATAGCAAATGGCTGCCTCCGCCACTTTTCCAGATTGACGTACTGCATCAATGGCAACAGTCATCCCTTTCACCCAGTTTAAACTGTCGAAAATGCGGAATACGTCAATGCCTGCTTCGGCTGATTTCGCCACGAACTCGCGAATGACGTTATCTGGATAGTTTTTATACCCAACGGCATTGGAAGCGCGAAGCAACATTTGAAACAGGACATTCGGAATTTTTTCACGCAATTGAATGAGGCGCTCCCACGGGTCTTCTTTTAAAAAGCGATATGCGACATCAAACGTCGCCCCGCCCCACATTTCCATCGAAAATAGCTGCGGCCATAAACGCGCCGTCGGCTCAGCGATGCGCAACAAGTCGTTTGTGCGCACGCGCGTCGCTAAAAGCGATTGATGGGCATCACGAAACGTCGTATCCGTAAGCAATACACGGTTTTGTTGTTTAATCCATTGAACGAGTCCGTCGGCCCCATGCGCATCTAAAATATGTTTCGTCCCTTTCGGCATCGGTTCGATATAGCTCACTTTCGGGATGCGCGGCGGGTCAAAGACCGGCTTTTTCTTTTTTCCGATGCCCGGAAATCCGTTTACAGTTACTGTTCCGATATACGATAACAATTTCGTACCACGGTCTTTTCGTTTTGGGAAAATAAACAGCTCTGGCGTCGTATCAATAAACGATGTATCATATTCCCCTGTTAAAAACTTCGGATGTTGCACGACGTTTTCTAAAAACGGGATGTTCGTTTTAATGCCGCGAATACGAAACTCACGCAAGTTGCGTAACATTTTCGCCGCCGCTTGTTCAAACGTTAACGCCCATGTCGTCACTTTCACTAATAGCGAATCGTAATACGGGGTAATGACTGCTCCTTGAAAACTATTTCCGGTATCTAAGCGAACACCGAAACCACCACCTGAGCGATACGCCATAATTTTCCCTGTATCTGGCATAAAGTTATTTAGCGGATCTTCTGTTGTGACGCGTGACTGAATTGCATATCCGTGAACATGAATGTCTTCTTGCTTCGGAATGCCGACCTTTTCGCTATGTAGCGCATACCCTTCCGCAATTAAAATTTGCGATTGAACGATATCGATACCGGTAATCATCTCGGTAATCGTATGTTCAACTTGGATGCGCGGGTTGACTTCAATAAAGTAAAATTCATCGCCAGAAACGAGAAATTCGACCGTTCCTGCGTTCACATATTGCACGTTTTTCATAAGTTTGACTGCTGCTTCACAAATTTCTTCGCGAAGCTCCTTCGAGAGCGACACGCTCGGTGCGACTTCCACGACTTTTTGATGACGGCGCTGAACGGAACAGTCGCGATCGTATAAATGAACGATGTTGCCGTATGCATCACCTAAAATTTGCACTTCAATATGTTTTGGCTTTTCAATTAATTTTTCGACATACACGTCGTCGCTACCGAATGCGGCTTTCGCTTCCGATTTAGCGCGCTCATACGCTTCTTTTACTTCCGCTTGCGAGCGAACGATGCGCATGCCGCGACCACCACCGCCTAATGCCGCTTTAATGATCATCGGATAACCGTATGTCTCACCAAAGCGCACGACATCCTCCAAGCTTTGCACAGGGCCATCGCTTCCCGGAATGACCGGAATGCCCGCTTGTTTCGCTTGGTGGCGCGCTTTTACTTTATCGCCAAACATATTTAAATGCTCTTTTCGCGGTCCGATAAAAATGATGCCTTCTTCTTCGCATCGTTTCGCAAATTCGATGTTTTCCGATAAAAATCCGTATCCCGGATGAATTGCATCAACATCATGCATTTTTGCAATTTCGATAATGCCTTCGATATCTAAATACGCTTCAATCGGCTTTTTTCCTTCCCCAACTAAATACGCTTCATCCGCTTTGTAGCGATGATACGATCCGGCATCTTCGCGCGAGTAAATGGCAACGGTACGAATGCCGAGCTCGTTGCACGCACGAAAGACGCGAATCGCAATTTCGCCACGGTTAGCGACAAGTACTTTTTCAATACGCCTCATGTGCAATCCTCCCCCTATTCTTTATATAAAAACTATAACGAATTTTCTGTATTTGTAAATAGGATTACGAAAAAGAAACGTGATTTTTTTGAATATTGTTTTGTTTTTCTGTTTTATATTTTTCGTAGTTTGCGACAGCAGAAATGTTGGCAAGCACTCCCACAGACATCATAAGTAAAACGAGCGAAGAACCGCCGTAGCTCACAAATGGGAGCGTGACCCCTGTAATTGGAATAATGCCCGTTAACCCTCCAAGGTTGACGAACGCTTGAAAGCCAATCATCGTTGCGATGCCAATGGCTAATAAACTGCCAAATGCATCGTGACATTTTCTCGCAATAACAAAACCACGCAAGACGATGAACGACAATAAAAGAAGGACGAACGAAACACCAAATAACCCAAGCTCTTCCGCGATGACCGCCATAATGAAGTCGGTGTGTGCCTCTGGTAAATAGCCGTACTTTTGAATGCTTTGTCCAAGTCCAAACCCTTTTAATCCTCCATTTCCGATCGCAATATACGAGTTGGTCAGTTGGTATCCTTCATCATCTGCATACTTAAACGGATGTAAAAAGCCGTCGATGCGTGATAGTCGCTCTTTTGTAAATACTCGATCGTATATAAACGGACCAGAAATGAGTGCAACGAGTCCAACGATCAAACTGAACAATAAAAACTGTTTCATTAACAGCCGTTTGCTTGCCGCAGAAGAAAAGATGATCGCCACGCAAATGACTCCGATAATCACCATCGTTCCAACGTCCGGCTGTAAAAAAATAAGCAAGCAAATAAACAGCATGTAATAAATCGGAAAAAGCACCTCTTGCGGCGATGTTTGTAGCTTTTTTTGTTTGTTTGCGAGCACCCCGCTTAAATATACAATTAAGCCGATTTTCGCAAACTCTGCGGGCTGAACGTTCACCGGACCGAGTTTGATCCAACTTGTCGCATTGTTCACTGTATGTCCAAGTAAAAGAACGTAAATGAGCGGCAAAGGCATAACGAAAAAAATGAATTGCAAAAACTTTTTGCGCGCATAATGTTTATACGGAACAAATGCAGTCAATAAAAAAACGACGACACCAATCATCCACGCCCATGTTTGTTTTTTGAAAAAATAATCGCTCGTTGTATGAAAGCGGACGACTGCAGTAATCATGCTCGCGCTATATACCATGACAAGCCCGAACAACGATAATAACAGCACCGAGATGATTAATGGATAATCATGATACTTCAAAAACGTTTTCAAGCGCATCTGCTCCATCTTCCTTTTCTCTTTCTTACTTGCATTGTACTACAAAACAGAAAAAACCCAAACGAAATTCGTTTGAGTTTTTGTCATTTTTTCTTCTTTTTCGTGCACGCTTCATGCAATGCCGAAAGCTCCCGCTCAAGTCGGTCTAAAATCGCCTTCCCGTCTTTTTCATCGACAAGCCCTAAGCGGACCGCAAAGTCAATTTCACGGGATAGCCCGAACATTTGCGTATCTAGCACTTCTTCATATAGCGGACATTGCGGCATCGTTAAATGATCCATTTGCACTTGAATCAGCTTCACAATTTTCTCCGCATCCGCTTGCAATAACGAATAGGCTCTTTCTCGAAAGTTTATCGCCACTTCAGGCGTCACGTTGACCCCTCCGTTCCGTACGTTCCTGTTTTTTCATCTTATCGTGAATACGAGAAAAATGCAAGCATCACGCCTCGGACGATTCGTTTTACAAATAAGCGCTTCCATCATATAATGGAAACGAGATAGGGGGAATAAAAATGATCATGATCATCAAAGGGAACGTTAAGTTTACGATTACACTCGACCCGAGCGTGTGGATTTTTGACGATCGCAAAGTAGATGTACATACTTATTTTACACGCCATCCAGAAATAGAACAACGGGAAGACAGCGACGACATTCAAAAAATTTCAGCATATTGGGATCGCGAAATTCAAGAAGGAGCTGTGTCCCCTCCAACGTTGCAAACAGAAAAGCAATTTGAAAAAGAAAAAATATTAACAGGCACGTTCGGCATGCCGTTCGCCCCGTTTTTGCGCAACGCGGAACCGAACGACGATGCAACACGTGTCACTATCGTCACAGAAAACGGTGATACGACGATCCCACTTACGGAAGCATATGAGCTGTTATTATGTTTTGCAAAAGAAGGCAAACCACTCAAAGAAGATGGACCTGTCCATATTTATTTCGGCGACGGCTCTAATCGCGACAATCCGATCACACACGTGCGGGCGTTTATCGTCGAGTGAAAAGAGGCGCTTCGCCTCTTTTCTTATAAAAGATCGGCAGCAAGCTGCGCCAGCGACGAGCGCTCCCCTTTAATTAACCGCACGTGCCCGGCGACTTTTTGTTCTTTAAATTTCTCAACGACGTATGTGAGCCCATTATTGTATTCATCCAAATACGGATGGTCGATTTGGGCAGGATCACCCATTAATACAATTTTACTTCGTTCCCCTACGCGCGTTAAAATTGTTTTCACTTCATGTTTCGTTAAGTTTTGTGCCTCATCAATAATAATAAACTGCTCTGGAATGCTTCTGCCGCGTATATACGTAAGCGCCTCGACTTCAATCGACCCCATGCCTGATAAAATCGCATCAAGCTCACCCGGCTTTTTCGTATCAAATAAAAAATGTAAGTTATCAAAAACCGGTTGCATCCACGGGCGTAATTTCTCTTGTTTTTCCCCCGGCAAATAGCCGATATCTTTTCCAACCGGTACAATCGGGCGGGCGACAAGCAGCTTTTTATATAGCCGTAAATCTTCCGTCTGCATCAATCCTGCCGCTAACGCCAGCAACGTCTTTCCTGTTCCTGCTTTTCCGATGAGCGTCACGAGCGGAATGTCGGTGCGAAGCAACAGTTCACATGCCATCGTTTGTTGCACGTTGCGCGGACGAATGCCCCAAATGTGATCGTAGTGAAAGATGAGTTTGCGCACTTTTTTCCCGGTATGATCAACCATCCCAAGCGCTGATGACGAACCGCCAAGCGCATCTTTCATAATAATAAACTGATTCGGATAAAACGGGTGGTTTGTAATTTCCGCTAGCACAAGCTCACCTTTTTCATAAAAGCGCGCCAAATGTTCTGGACTTATGTACAAATCTAAAAAGCCGGTGTAAATATGGTCAATTTCCACGACGCGGTCGCTTAAAAAATCTTCCGCCTCAAGCCCAATCGCATCAGCTTTGACGCGCACGAGCGCATCTTTGCTCACTAAAATGACCGGACGTCCATTTTCTTTCGTTTGTTCTTCCAACGATAAATTTTTCGCCACAGCTAAAATGCGATTATCATTCGTTTTTTCTACAAAAATTTCTTGGAGTTGCTGAAAGGAGCGATGGTTTAATTCAATGCGCAACACCCCACCGTTATCAAGCGGGATTTTTTCATGCAATTTTCCGTTTTTCCTTAAGTTATCAATAATTTTCGACACTTGTCGAGCGTTTCTCCCTACTTCGTCCATATATCGCTTTTTTGAGTCCACTTCTTCTAACACGACAGCCGGGATGACAACTTCATTATCTTGAAAGGAAAAAATGGAATACGGATCTTGTAACAATACGTTTGTATCTAATACGTATATTTTTTTGCTCACGCTTTTTCCCCCTTGACGACCGTCGTTGGACGGGATTGTTGTTTATATATATGAACGGGCGTATAAAGATAGAAGAAGTTTTGCAAAATAAAGTTAAAGACGAAAAGGGGTGGAACGATTGAAATATATCTTCATCTTCATGTTGCTTTTTATAAGCGCCTGCGGACAACAAGCACAGCCGAACGATCGCGATTCGCTCATTCATGTGAAAAATACGACAAATGAAAAAATCGTCAATAAATCAGGACAACAAATTGCCCGTCATCTCGCCCATCTTGCGAGCAGCGTGCCGAATGTCAACGATGCGACCGTATTAGTTGTCGGGAAATATGCGTTAGTCGGCATCGACGTCAACGCTAAACTCGATCCGTCGCGGGTGGGGACGGTGAAATATTCTGTCGTGGAGAGCTTACAAAAAGATCCGTACGGGGCGAATGCGATCGTCATCGCTGATGCGGATTTGAATACGAGGTTAAAAGCCATTCAAAAACAAGTGGAGAAAGGAAAGCCGATTCAAGGATTTATGGATGAACTCGCCGCCATCGTCGGACGGGTCATGCCTGAAATTCCAAGCGACTTTTTACAAACGACAAATCCGCGCTCAACAAGACAAAACGATAAGCAGCTAAATGAAGGGGAACAGCAGCAACTCGAAAACGAACAACAAAAACAATCAAACGACCATATGAAATAAGCCGAGCGATCTCGCCCGGCTTATGCTTGTTTTAACGCGCTCATTACTTGTTGATCGAGCTTGGCAGCAGCTTGCGCATCGTACGTTTTTTCATATTTCGGCTCAACGGAAATTTTCGCTCCGTAAAACATGACATCACGCACTTCTTCAATATCGACTTGAACCGCGGCAAGCTTCAACGGAACATTTTCTAATTTTTCAACTTTCACGTGCGCTTTTCCGCTAATGGAGTACGTCGATTCGTTGGCGATTAAAACGATCGAAATCGCTGGATTCGCTTTCACGTTCGCAACGATGCGGGAACGTTGATCGACCGCAAAATATACTTTGTCAGGGGCAGGCGCATACACCCATGAAATCGCACTTGCATTTGGTGCACCTGTTTCGTGGTCAATCGTACATACAATGACATATCGTTCTTTTTGTAACGCTTGGAACAACGGTTCAATTAATGTTGGCTCTACCGCATTTGGCATATGTATCCCTCCTTATTTTTATCATACCTTTTTTTCACACACTTTCAAATGATATGATATACTAATTTTTAAAAAAACATGTGAGGTTTGACGATGAGAGTACGATGCATTCTTTGTGAAAAAATAGATACGTTAAACGATGAAACGTTGCTTGCAAAACGATTGCGCAATCGCCCGATTCATACGTATATGTGTGAAACGTGCCATGAGCGCATTGCGCAAAAAACGAAAGAACGGCTTGCAACGGGCAAATTTCGCTTTTTCCGCACGAGCAAACATGAAACAGAATGGTAAGAAAAGCGCCCTGCACGAAGCGTGGGCGCTTATTCGTAATTGACATATTTTTCAGGTTCGCGATTGATTTGATCGAGCATCGTTTCGACGAGCTCGGCTGGAAAGCGAAACGTGCGTGATTCGTTGTTTACAGTAAACGCGACCGTATAGACGTCATCTTCTTTTGTATATGCGATTTCCTCAATCGCATGATCTTCACGCAACAAATCAGAAAAAAATTGTTCCGTCTCTTGTGCTGCCGTATCGTCTGGGCGCGCCTGCGCAACCACTTTAATTGTCAGCCAATTGTATACCGCATCTTGTAATTTCACGCATTTTCCCCCTCGCGACGAAGACGCCATTTATAAATGATTAATACGACGGCAGCGACAAGCAATCCTTCCGCCACAGGTAAAAAGACAGCAAAAAACGTTAAAATCGTACAGCCGAGCACAAGTAGCGTATAAATGACGACGTTTTTTAACATCGGTAATTTACGCGCAAAGCCGAGACGATACACAATGATCGCTAACACGACGATCGTCGCGTACAACAACCACATCCCTGTTATCGGCTGTTCGTGCACGTTGTATAGCGAAGCGAAAAATGACAGGCGACCGATCACATCCATGACGACTTCCCCCTATTTCTTTTGCTCAGCGAGTTTTTTCTTTTTCGCAATTTTTTCGCGTTCGTTTTTATCTAATATTTTTTTGCGCAAGCGAATCGATTGTGGCGTCACTTCGCAATATTCGTCGTCGTTTAAATATTCGAGCGCTTCTTCTAACGTCATGAGACGCGGTTTTTTCATCGTCACCGTTTGTTCTTTTGTCGATGAGCGAACGTTTGTCACATGTTTCATTTTGCATACGTTCACGACTAAATCGTTGTCGCGGCTATGTTCGCCAACGATCATCCCTTCATACACTTCCGTTCCCGGCTCGATGAAAATAACGCCGCGGTCTTCGACTTGCATAATGCCATAAGCCGTCGCTTTTCCTGTCTCCATCGAAATGAGCACCCCTTGATGTCTGCCGCCAATTTGCCCTTGGATGACAGGTTGATAGCTGTCGAACGAATGGTTTAAAATACCGTATCCGCGCGTAAGCGACATAAATTCCGTCCGATAGCCGATTAATCCGCGCGCAGGCACGAGGAAAATAAGGCGCACTTGCCCGTTTCCGTTATTGACCATATCGATCATTTCCCCTTTGCGCGCCCCAAGCGACTCCATAATCGCCCCTGTATATTCTTCTGGAATGTCAATTTGTACACGCTCAACTGGCTCGCACATGACGCCATCGATTTCTTTCATAATGACTTCTGGCTTTGATACTTGCAGTTCAAAACCTTCACGGCGCATATTTTCAATTAAAATCGATAAATGAAGCTCCCCACGACCTGACACGATCCATGCATCTGGCGAATCGGTCGGCTCAACGCGAAGCGAGACGTCTGTTTCTAACTGTAAACGAAGACGTTCTTCAATTTTTCTTGCGGTCACATGTTTTCCTTCTCGTCCTGCAAACGGGCTATTGTTCACAAGAAACGTCATTTGTAACGTCGGTTCGTCAATGCGAAGCGGAGGCAATGCTTCTTGCGCGTCAAGCGGACATACTGTTTCACCTACGTTAATATCTTCCATGCCGGAAACAGCCACTAAATCGCCCGCTTTCGCTTCTTCAATTTCGATGCGTTTTAATCCGAGGAAGCCAAACAGTTTTGTGACGCGAAACGTTTTCACAGAGCCGTCTAGCTTCATAAGGGCGACTTGTTGTCCCACTTGCATGCGCCCGCGGAAAATACGGCCGATTCCAATGCGACCGACGTAATCGTTATAGTCGAGAAGGGCGACTTGAAATTGAAGCGGCTCATCGCTATTGTCGATTGGAGCCGGAATATGTTCAATAATCGTTTCAAATAGCGCCGTCATGTCGGCGTCTTGTTTGTCTGCATCTAAACTTGCCGTTCCGTTAATCGCTGAAGCGTACACGACCGGAAACTCAAGCTGGTCTTCTGATGCCCCGAGCTCAATAAATAAATCGATCACTTCATCGACGACTTCGTGTGGGCGCGCAAATTCGCGGTCAATTTTATTAACGACAACAATCGGCGTTAAGTTTTGTTCTAACGCTTTTTTTAACACGAAGCGCGTTTGTGGCATACATCCTTCGTACGCATCGACGACGAGCAACACCCCATCAACGAGCCGCATAATGCGTTCGACTTCTCCACCGAAGTCGGCATGTCCCGGCGTATCTAAAATGTTAATGCGCGTGCCTTTGTATTGAATGGCTGTATTTTTTGCTAAAATCGTAATGCCTCGTTCACGCTCTAAATCGTTGCGATCAAGCGCCCGTTCTTCCACTTGTTCGTTCGCCCGAAACGTGCCGGATTGGCGAAGCAATTGGTCGACTAACGTCGTTTTTCCGTGGTCAACGTGCGCAATAATCGCGATGTTGCGAATATCGTTTCTCAATGGTTTCAACTCCTATTTTTCAACATTGCGCGTCTATTATAGCACAAACATAGTAGAAAAGCGGAATGTTTTGTTGTAATCTAAAGGAAAGAGGAGGAAAACATATGAATAAATTTCAACCGCTTTTTTTTATAATGGCGCTACTTGCGACGATAACGTTAATAGGCACCGGCATTGCGATCGCTTATCGACATGTGCCAGCGATCGTCGGTTCTCTTATTGCCTTTTTTGGCGTGATGGGGCTTAGTTTTTCACTAAAAAAAAAGAAAAAGCGCTAACGAGCGATAGTTAGCGCTTGATCATCGCAAGTATTTCTTCATGCAATCCCGGTTTTGAAACAAACACCGAGCTTTTTTCAATCATATTGAGCGGCTCACCGTACAAATTTGTCACCACACCGCCTACTTCTTCAACAATAACCATCCCACCAGCAATATCCCACGGCGACAACCGAAGCGTAATGTACGCATCTAGTTTACCTGATGCGATGTACGCCATCTCAAGTGCCGCAGAACCGTATGAACGCGTGCCGCGCGCTTTTTTCACAAGCGGGGCTAGCACATGTGGGTCGATGCGACGGTTTTCTGTCACCCACGTTGCATTTAGCGAAATGATTGAACGTTCAAGCGTCGTTTTCTCAAGTGGTGGAAGCGGCGTGCCGTTTAAAAACGCCCCTTTTCCTTTTTGGGCGTAATATAGCTCGTCAAACGCCACATCATATATGTAGCCAAGCATGCCGACACCGTCTTGAAACACCCCGACAGAAATCGCAAAATGGCGCTGTTGATGAATAAAATTCATCGTCCCGTCAATTGGGTCGATAATCCAAACGATACCATCTAGCGCTTGTAATTCATCGCCGAGCCCTTCTTCTCCTAAAATGCGATGCGTCGGATACGTTTGGCGAATGCGTTCAATAAAAAATTGTTCAATTTCGCGATCGACGTTTGTTACTAAATCGGACGGGCTTGATTTCGTTTCGATTTTTAGTTTCGTTTGAAACGCATCGCGTATGCGTTCCCCTGCTTCGCGAATCCAATGCTGCATATGTTGATCAATTTCGTTCCACATAAAAAACCTCCTGCATATATTTATGTAGAAAAGGCGGCGTTTGCCGCCTTTCAGTTCGACAGACGAATAAGTTCTTGGCGCAGTCTTTCGAGTTTTCGTTTACATTCATTTTTTTTCGCTTCATTATTTTCTAACATCGCTTCATAAAGGGTGGCTAGTTCATAATCAACTTCGAGCTTTAATACTTTTATTCGGCGTTCTCCATCCATTTTTCTAAATCCATCGGCTGTTTTTCTCACATTTGTGCACCCCTTCCGCTCTTATTTTTTCTGAAAATTCTTTTTTATATACTATGTAGCGAAAGGGGGATATGCAACTTTACATTTTCACAATCTCTCCGTTGGACAACTCTTTTCCTTTTTTAACTGTTTGGTAAGAGGAATAGCCGCTTACTTTTTCAAATTCATCGCATAGTTTTCGCTCTTCCGCTTTGCTTGGAACGATTTGTTTAAAGCGGCGATATAAGTTCATGAATTGCTCTCGTTCAATCCCTTGTTCGTACGCTTGTTCAACGCCTTCGTAAAATTTAATAACGTCGATGATTTCTTCGGTTGACCAACTGTAATCAATCGGATAAGCATATTTCATGATGTTCACCTTTCTTTGTTTGCTGTTTCGTTTTAGTTTGCCCAACGTGCGCGAATTTGTTCTGCCTCTTGAATGATGCGCGCAAAAAGTTCGCTAACGGTCGGCACATCGTGAATAAGTCCGATCACTTGCCCCGCCCATGCAAATCCTTCTTCTGTATGACCGTCGTAAATAAATCGTTTGTTCGCTTTTCCGCTAATGTACTCTTTTAGTTGTTCGTATCCTTTTCCTTCTTGTTCAAACTGTAAAATTTTTTCTGTCCATTCGTTCAACAAAGCGCGCGCAGGGGCACCGAGCGATCGTTTAATGACGACGGTGTCGCTTTCTGTGCGTTCCACAAGCATTTGTTTATACACAGGATGCGCATGAATGCATTCTTTCGTCGCAATAAAGCGCGTGCCCATTTCAATGCCTTCCGCTCCAAGCGCAAGGGCAGCCATCAGCCCGCGCCCGTCGCCAATGCCACCTGACGCGATGACAGGAATCGATACGGAATCGACGACGCGCGGCACTAGGACAAACGTTCCGATATCGTGCTTGCCGAGATGTCCGCCTCCTTCTTGACCGACAACCATAACCGCATCTGCCCCAAGCTCCTCTGCTTTCACTGCTTGGCGTACCGCCGCCACGAGCACAAGCTTTTTCACAGATACGCCTTTTAACTGTTCAAAAATAGGCGCAGGATTTCCGCCCGTCATCGAAATGACCGGCACCTGTTCTTCAATCGCTACTTCAAGCATGTGCGCAAACGGACGCCCATGTTGTCCGATCGCAAAATTCACACCAAACGGTTTGTCCGTTTTTTCGCGCACTTTTTTAATTTCTTCTCGCAGCTCATCAGGTGTCTCAAGCGACATCGCCGTAATTTGCCCTAGTCCCCCAGCATTCGACACCGCCGCCGCTAAATCGGCATATGCTAAATACGCAAGCCCCCCTTGAATAATCGGATAACGAATACCTAACAACTCCGTTACTCTCGTGTTCCAGTTCACACATCATTCCCCCTTTACTTTTTATCATTCTTCACTTATAAAGAAAAGTCCTTCACAAACAATAAATGAAGAAATATGCAATCGTTTTGATTTTTAAGCAAAAAGTATGAGTAAAATGTTTGTGGGAGAAAAAAAGACAGGTTCCTGATTTGGTATAATAAGGAACCTGTCAGATATGTAAGCAAAATAGATGAAAAACGGGCTCTCCTCCTGGTAAGGTAGTAAGTGCGAAAAAAATACAACCAAAGAAAGGAGTGGAGCCCATGCAGGATTATATCACAAACGGCTTGACATTAAAAGAGATCGAACAGTCTTTATTTAGACATATGCAAAAACAATATGGTCATCTCCTTCAACAGGTGTTGGAGGAGATCGACCGCACATTGGCAGAACAGCGGGACAAGAAACGATATGCGCTCAAAGATAAGCGGACGATCCGACTCCAAACGCTATTTGGAGAGGTGGAAGTGAAGCGAAACTACTACTTTGACCGTGAAA
>NZ_SDLG01000029.1:0-20538 GCF_013096965.1 Anoxybacillus sp. CHMUD | reverse complement strand
ACAAACCGTCGCTATTTGCTCGATGAATAATGTCAAGTTGCTTATTCTTGCGCCGAGTGTCGAAAACATAGAAAAGCAAAAGCGAGTTCTTCAACGAAAATTGGATCGTCAAAGACGGGCGAATAATTCGCACAAATACGATGAAGATGGCACAATAAAAAAAGATAACAAGGAAAAATGGGTTTGGAGTAAAAATTATCTCAAAACGAGAAATCAGTTAGCAGAATTACAAAGAAAAATGGCAGATAAACGGAAACAAGATCATCAACGGCTTGCCAATTGGATCATCGCATTAGGTCATCATATCCAAGTAGAAAAAATGAATTTCAGAGCACTTCAAGCAAAGGCAAAAGAAACAAAAGTCGATGCCAACGGAAAATACAAAAAGAAAAAACGATTTGGAAAAAGTATTGCGAATCGTGCACCAAGTTTGTTTTTAAACATACTGAATCAAAAACTGCAATATGAAGGCTATTCCCTTCAATACATCGACACATTTCGCGTCAAGGCAAGTCAATACGACCACCAAAACGATGAGTACAACAAGAAAACACTTTCCCAACGATGGCACGAAGTAGACGGACGCAGAGTGCAACGAGATTTATACAGCGCATTTTTAATCATGAATGTGAAAGACAATCGAAAAGAAATAGATAGACAAAAATGTTTAGAGAGATGGGATCAATTTATTCGACTGCATGATGAAGAAATCAAACGACTTCATCTTCATTCATGTGTCGTAAGTAGTATGGGAATTTAAATGATAAAAAGCGTCTTGAACCGGGCGCACAGGGCGATAAGCACCAGTAAGGTGTTTGCCCATGAAAGTCTTGTGGAACAAGGGTGAGTTCTACACGCAGGTGTACGAGAAACCCTTTTGTACACAAGAACCTCGTGGCTTTAGCCATCGGGAGGTTCAGGGAACGGTGCAACTCATTCAAGCGGTGCTTAATCAATGGCAAGACTTTTCAAGAATGTTGCGAGATGTGCGTATGGCTAATCGAGAACGTGTAACAGTGATGCGGATGCAAGGTGGAAAAAGGGACGTCATTTAGGCGTCCTTTTTGTGATTTCATACGAAAATGAGGAGAGGATGTTGTATAATGAAAAAAGGAAGGTGAGATACACGTACATAAACAACGCATTTGCACTAATTGTATTTAGCATAGCCTTTTATCTTTCTTGCTTGGGATTAGCGGTATTTTTAGACTAAGTGATCCGATGGGCTCATTTGACCGAGTACTCGGATTCGTTCTCGTTGTATTAGGCTTTCCAGGTGCTTTTCTAGGCATAAAGACGTGGTGGGGAGATAGGAAGCTAAGAAAAAAGCTGAAAAGATAGTACACGATAATAAAAATACGCGGAAAGGGGTGTATATATGTGACCCATTCATTGGAGAACTACAAAGAATCGATTGTTTTATCCTATCAATATGCGTTTCGCTTATTGCTTCATTTGAAAAATGTTATTGCTGCCTCTAAGCAAATTCCAGCGGAAGATGAGTTAATGAAAGAAGTATATCGGGACTCAATCGTAAAGAAATATGAAATTCTCGAAGATCGACTTTGGAAGTTGTTGTCGAAAATTTTTAAAGCTTCTGGGTTAGAATTACACAGTCCGAGGGCGTGCTATCGGCAAGCTTTTAAAGAAGGGTGGATTGAACATATTGACATATGGAACGATATGTTAAGTTCGCGTAATGCAACGGCACATGTATATAATGAAGAAGATTATGAACAAATTAAGCAAAAAATTGTTGATGAATATGTCCAGCCAATCGAGGCGTTGTTGCAAAAAATAAAAGAAGAAGTGATTGATCGTGACAACATATGGAATTAACCAAACCGTATTTGAACGCTTAATGGCATATTTTCAAAGTGAAGAAGAGATCCGACGAGTTATTTTATTCGGTTCGCGGGCGAAAGGAACGGCGCGTTACAACTCCGATATTGACTTGTGCATCGATTATATAGGAAAGCAAAAGTGGAAAGTCATCGATGCGATTGATGAAATCGTTGGCATTTATTCGTTTGATGTGTTGTTTGCTGACTCGTTGAACAAAGAAATCGCACAGCAAATTAAGCGTGACGGAGTCGTTATCTATGAGAAATAAACAAGCAGGGGACGACAATCGTCCGCCTGCTTTTTCGTTTACACTGTAACGGATGCTTTTGTTTTTTTCCGCAGGTCAAAGCGGTCAGCGTTCATCACTTTTACCCAAGCCTTGATAAAGTCGTGGACGAATTTTTCCTTGTTGTCGTCTTGGGCGTAAAATTCGGCGTACGAACGGAGAATGGAGTTCGAACCGAACACTAAGTCGACACGTGTGGCAGTCCAACGAACTTCTCCTGTTTTGCGGTCGCGAATGTCGTACAAGCCGTCTTCTTTTGGTACCCATTCATAGTTCATGTCGACGAGGTGGACGAAGAAATCGTTCGTTAGCACGCCGATACGGTCTGTGAATACACCGTGAGGAAGATTGCGATACGTTGCCCCTAACACGCGCAATCCACCAACTAATACAGTCATTTCTGGAGCGGTTAAGCCAAGCAACTGCGCTTTGTCGACAAGCAGCTCCTCAGGCGTGACGCTGTATTTTTTCTTTTGGTAGTTACGGAATCCGTCCGCAACCGGTTCTAATACGGCAAAGCTTTCGACATCGGTTTGTTCTTCGGTTGCGTCGCCTCGTCCAGGCATAAACGGTACGCGAACGTCAAAACCAGCGTCGCGTGCGGCCTTCTCGACGGCGGCGCTACCACCAAGTACGATTAAATCGGCAAGGCTCACTTTTTTCGGAAGTTCACGTTGAATATCTTCGTAAACGGAAAGCACTTTGGCAAGTCGCTCTGGTTCGTTTACTTCCCAATCTTTTTGGGGAGCGAGTCGAATACGCGCACCGTTTGCGCCGCCGCGCTTATCGGAGTTGCGGAATGTGCTAGCGGACGCCCAAGCTGTTTTTACAAGCTCGCTCACTGTTAGTCCTGATTGCAAAATGCGCGTTTTGATGTCTTCGATTTCTGCATCAGTTAATTCCACATCAACTGCTGGAATCGGGTCTTGCCAAATGAAATCTTCTTTCGGTACTTCTGGACCGAGATATCTCGTTTTCGGCCCCATGTCGCGATGAATAAGTTTAAACCATGCGCGTGCAAACGCATCAGCAAATTCTTCAGGATGTTCATAAAAGCGGCGAGCAATTTTTTCATATGCTGGGTCGAACCGTAACGCTAAATCGGTCGTCAGCATCATCGGTGGCACTTTCTTGTTCGCATCTTCGACATCTGGAGCGAGATGTTCTTCTTTTAAGTTCACTGCTTCCCACTGATACGCACCAGCTGGACTTTTTGTTAGCTTCCATTCGTATTCAAAAAGCAATTGTAAATAGCTGTTATCCCATTTTGTAGGTGTCGGTGTCCAAGCGCCTTCTAGGCCACTTGTAATCGTGTCGCGTCCTTTTCCTTTTCCGTATGAGCTGATCCAACCTAATCCTTGTGCTTCGATTGGAGCGGCTTCTGGTTCCGGACCGACATGCGATGCATCGCCAGCTCCGTGCGCTTTACCAAATGTATGACCGCCTGCGATCAGCGCTACCGTTTCTTCATCGTTCATGCCCATTCGTTTAAACGTCTCACGAATGTCACGTGCGGCTGCGAGCGGATCTGGATTACCGTCTGGACCTTCTGGATTGACGTAAATGAGTCCCATTTGCACAGCAGCAAGCGGATTTTCTAACTCGCGATCGCCTGTATAACGTTCCGAAGCGAGCCATTCTTTTTCCGCACCCCAATAAATGTCTTCCTCTGGATGCCATACGTCTTCACGGCCAGCGCCAAACCCGATCGTTTTTCCACCCATCGACTCAATGGCTACGTTGCCAGCTAATACGATTAAGTCCGCCCACGAAATTTTATTGCCATACTTCTGTTTAATCGGCCACAGCAGGCGACGTGCTTTATCTAAATTCGCATTGTCCGGCCAGCTGTTCAACGGGGCAAAACGTTGCGTGCCTGTTGATGCTCCACCTCGTCCGTCACCGATGCGATACGTTCCTGCCGAATGCCAAGCCATGCGGATAAATAGCGGTCCGTAATGACCGTAGTCGGCAGGCCACCAATCTTGGCTTGTCGTCATCAGTTTGCGCAAATCTTCTTTTAACGCCCAATAGTCAAGTTTTTGAAACTCTTCCGTATAATCGAACGTTTCGTCATGTGGATTCGTTTTTCGGTCATGTTGATGAAGGATGTTTAAGTTTAGTTGATTTGGCCACCAGTCTTTGTTTGTTGTTTTGTTTGAAGCATGACTTGTCACGCTCCCATGGAATGGGCATTTGGATACGTGTTCGTTTTTGTTTTCCATTCTTTTATTCCCCTTTCTAGCATATAAATAAAATGAATTGTCTCTCAGTTGTATACACAATGAAGTGATAATGATTAGTACATTAGAATTATACTAAATTAATATTTAATAGTAAAGTATAAAAAATATTTTTATCAAAAAATTATAAAAATCCCCCATTTCATTCTGTTTACAGAATAAAATGGGGGATTTATACGTTTACATCCGTATCTCCGTTCATCGTTTCACTCCAATCTTTAACTCTGGATCATATGTTGGACTTGTTCAGTTGTCAAATTGCGAATAAATTCGATTAAATCAATTGCTTCAATGCCGAACTCACGACATTTTTCAACGTATCTTTGGTAAGCTTTCGTATACATATCCATAAACAAAACCCCTTTCGCACGTTTCTTTTGTTAGTTACATTGTATTATAACAGATTTAAAAAATCAATAACTGTTATATAATTATTTTTTATATTCAGGCAATAGTTGCTTTCAATATATTTTCGTAACAATATAGTCAAATGTTCTTGAACATAATGTGAAATGTTGAGCAAAAACAATTTTCGTAATTAAAAAAGTGGTATGATAAAGATGTAATAATTATACAAATAATAAATAAGGAGAGATGAAACATGGTAGTAAAATGGTTACGTGAGCATGTAAGCGCAGCGGCCGTTTTGACAGTGTTTCGTTTGTATCTCGGTTATGAATGGTTTATGGCAGGATGGCATAAGGTAACAGGGGGATTTGATGCGACAGGATTTTTAAAAGGAGCGCTTGGTAAAGCAACAGGGGAGCATCCAGCAGTACAAGGATGGTGGGCATCCTTTATTGAACATGTAGCGTTGCCAAACGTTGGATTTTTTAACTTTCTCGTACCATGGGGAGAGGTGCTTGTCGGCATTGCGTTACTTTTAGGTGTGTTTACAACATTTGCTGCTCTGATGGGAGCTGTAATGAATTTCGCATTTATGTTTTCAGGTACAACAAGTACAAACCCACAAATGGTTTTATTAACATTTTTCATTCTTGTTGCAGGAGCGAATGCAGGAAAGTTTGGGATTGATCGATGGGTAATTCCGTATCTTCGCAGATATGTGAGTGAATATCAGAATAAACGAAAAATAGCATCGACTTCTTAAAAGACGGCCATACGCACCTTTGTGCGTGGCCGTTTTTTTCTTGTTTTAAGTAATTTTCGCATGTAAGTAGTACAATGAAAATGTTTGTAGTACAATAGAGTAGGCGCCTGTAAGGGATTATACATATTTAACCAAACAAGAAAGGATGGACATACATGCATGTAATAGAGTTAATTAAAGCGCTCATTTTAGGACTAGTTGAAGGAGCGACAGAGTTTGCACCTGTTTCATCGACAGGCCATATGATTATTGTTGATGACATGTGGCTAAAATCGAGCGAGTTTTTAGGAAAGTATGGGGCGAATACGTTTAAAGTCGTCATCCAGCTCGGTTCAGTTTTAGCTGCGGTTGTTGTGTTTAAAGATAAATTTTTTGAGTTGCTTTATTTACGAAAAGGTGAAGTGAGAAAAGGACCACGCTTGACGCTGATGCACATTTTCGTTGGTCTTTTGCCTGCTGGAGTGTTGGGGGTTTTATTTGAAGACTATATTGATGAACATTTATTTTCCACAAAAACGGTGCTCATTGGGCTTGTGCTTGGAGCGTTGTTGATGATCGCAGCGGATCGTTTCGGAAAACGAACAGTAGCACAAACTGTAGATGATATTACATATAAGCAGGCGTTTATTGTCGGTCTTGTTCAATGTTTATCGCTTTGGCCTGGGTTTTCGCGTTCAGGTTCGACCATTTCAGGTGGCGTACTCGTCGGAATGAGCCACCGTGCCGCAGCAGACTTTACATTTATTATGGCTGTACCGATTATGGCGGGGGCAAGCGCTATTTCGTTATTGAAAAACTGGGAGCACATTACGTTAGATGCGCTACCGTTTTTCATCGTTGGTTTTATTAGCGCGTTTATTTTCGCGTTAATTGCTATTCGCTTTTTCTTACGTTTAATTAACCGCGTGCGTCTCGTTCCGTTCGCGATTTATCGCATCGTACTTGCGGCGGTCATTTATGTCGTTTATTTTGCATAAATAAAAGGCTCCTTTTCACGGGAGCCTTTTATTCGTTCAGTTTTTTAATAATTTTTGCCGGATTGCCTCTGACGACTACGTGATCAGGAACATCTTTTGTGACAACAGCTCCTGAAGCGATGACAACGTTATTTCCAATGTTTACGCCCGGATTAATGATTGCTCCGCCACCAATCCACACATGATCGCCGATCGTTACTGGTTTTCCGTATTCTAAACCGGACGCTCTTTCGATTGGATCAATGGGGTGCGTTGCCGTATAAATATGAACGCCGGGGCCAATGAGACAGTTGTCCCCGATACGAATGTCACATACATCTAAAAAAACGCAATTAAAATTCGCAAAAAAGTTTTCCCCGACATGAATGTTGTATCCGTAATCGCAATAAAAAGGGGGTTCAACATATACGTTTTGACCTGTTGAGCCAAATAGTTCTTTTAATAAAGAAATGCGTCGTTCATGTTCTGTTTCTAACGTTTGATTAAATAGCCTTGTTAAGCGACGAGCATGTTCTCGTTCTTTCACTAACTCTGGATCGGTAGCTCGATACAATTGACCACTTACCATTTTTTCTTTTTCTGATTTCATCTTTTTTCAACTCCTTTATTTTCCTGTTTTCATTGTACCATAGCAAAGCGCTATGTTTAAAAAAATCGTCAAAAACGCGTGAGTGCATGATGCAATACGAAGTCTATAATGAATGTGAACAATAACACAAAAAGTTGGTGATGAGAGATGCATAAACATGCGCGTGCGATCGATTATAACGAAAATCCGTTTATTGTCATTTGGGAAGTGACGAGAGCGTGTCAGTTAAAATGTGTCCATTGTCGTGCCGATGCTCAACCGTTCCCCGATCCGCGCGAGCTAACATATGAAGAAGGGCTTCGATTAATTGATGACATATATGACATGAACAATCCGATGCTTGTGTTTACGGGCGGGGACTGTATGATGCGCGAAGATTTGTTTGATCTTGCTGAGTATGCGATAAAAAAAGGAATGCGTGTTTCCATTACACCAAGCGCAACCCCGAATGTAACGAAAGAAAAAATGAAAAAAGCAAAAGAGATCGGATTGTCGCGCTGGGCGTTTAGTTTAGATGGACCGACGGCCGACATCCATGACCGATTTCGTGGTACACCGGGTTCGTTTGATTTAACAATTGAAAATATTCGTTATTTGAACGAGTTACATATGCCACTGCAAATCAACACGGTCATTTCGCGTTATAACTACGATCATTTAGAACAAATGGCGAAATTAGTTGCGGAGTTAAAGGCGGTGATGTGGTATATCTTTTTACTCGTACCAACTGGTCGTGGGCAAATGAATGATTGCATTACTCCAACCGAGCATGAAGAAGTGTTTCGTTGGTTGTATGAATTGAGTAAAACAGCACCGTATGATATTAAAACGACAGCGGCGCAACATTATCGTCGTGTTGTCATTCAACAAAAAATGCGTGAAAAACGCATTGATGCAGGGGATATTCGTTATGAGCATGCGATTACGACTGACCATGCTTCGATGATTGATGGATTAAAACGAGCGCCAAAAGGTGTCAATGACGGCAACGGTTTCGTTTTCGTCTCCCATACAGGAGATGTCATGCCAAGTGGTTTACTTCCGATCGTATGCGGCAATGTGCGCGAGCAACCGTTATCGCACATTTATCGCGAATCGGAAGTGATGAAACAGTTGCGCCAGCCAGATTTATATAAAGGGAAATGTGGCATTTGTGAATTTCGTTACGTTTGTGGCGGATCGCGTGCTCGGGCATATGCGATCACGGGAGATTATATGGAAAGTGAACCGTTTTGTGTATACGTTCCTTTAGGGATGAGAAGAGAAAAAACCCGAACGGTGTTCGCTTAATGCGGACGCTGTTCGGGTTTTTTATGTTGGTTCTTTTTTCGAAACAGGTGAAGGCATGTGTTAAATATCCATAGACTGATAAGAGAGAACAAAACGGCTAGTTCAATTGGTTCCATTACTTGAAAAGGATTGAAAATGTCAAGCCAAGCTTGATGAATGCTCATTCCTAGCAATAAATTCATACTAATCGCTATACTGCCTAACAACATAGAAATAACGATACAAACCACGACAGTTTTCATCATTTCATCTCCATGGATGCACTTTTTATTTAGCATCTGACCTTTTTGTACGTTTATTCCTTTTGCATAATATACGCATTGTATGCTTATTCTAACTATCAAGGAGACAATGGATGGAGGAGGAAAGATGTGGACACGATCGAAAGGTAAGAAAGAAAAGCATACGCATGCATATGGGTTGTTGGCACAAAAGGACATATACGGGACGATTGAGCAGAATTTACATGCGAATATAGAAAAAGTGAGAGATATTACTGGAAATAGTGCAGATATCATCATCCGCCGTTTTTTACTTGGAAAGGAGGACGATTTGCCTGCTGCACTTTGTTTTGTGAGCGGAATGGTTGATGAACATATTGTTCAGCAATTGTTGCTTGAAATAAGTGTACAATTATCACTTCCTTCAAGTAGTTGCAATCTAGACTATATTGAACAAAAAATAGCTACAGCTAATACAACACGGCGCATTCAGCAATGGCACGACATATTTTCCTCGCTTATGTCTGGGGAAGTCATTTTATTTATTGATGGGATGCTAGAAGCAGTTGGTGTATCAGTAAAAGGTGGTGAGTATCGTGCGATTACAGAACCGAGTACACAACTATCTATTCGAGGGCCACGTGAGGGTTTTACGGAATCGTTGGCAACAAATGTTGCTATGGTCCGCCGACGAATTCAAAATCCACATGTGTGGGTAGAAGGCATTACATTAGGTGAAGTGACACAAACAAATGTCCGTATCATGTATATTAAAGGAATTGCAAATGACAAAATTGTTGAAGAAGTGCGTAGTCGATTGCGACGCATTTGTATAGATGGCGTTCTTGAATCTGGATATATTGAACAATTGATTGAAGATGAATCATTTACAACGTTTCCAACTGTTTATCATACGGAAAGACCAGATAGTGTTGCGGCTAATTTGTTGGAAGGAAGAATCGCTATTTTTGTAGAGGGGACGCCATTTGTCCTTATTGTCCCAACTGTATTTATACAATTTTTTCAAGCTGTAGAAGATTATTATGCACGCTTTGATATTGCGACAGCGTTGCGTTTTTTACGTATGCTCGTTTTTTTTATTTCCCTTGTTGCACCGTCTGTGTATATTGCACTGACGACATTTCATCAAGAAATGATTCCTACTTCCCTTGTCATTGCAATTGCTGCACAACGTGAATCGGTTCCTTTTCCCGCTTTTATTGAAGCATTGCTCATGGAGGTGACGTTTGAAATTTTGCGTGAAGCTGGAGTGCGCTTGCCAAGGGCTGTTGGACAGGCTGTATCGATTGTTGGAGCGCTCGTCATCGGACAAGCTGCTGTAGAAGCAGGTTTTGTTTCGTCAGCTATGGTTATCGTTGTGTCCATCACGGCAATTGCTAGCTTTGCGACACCATCGTTTGCAATTGCTATCTCCGCACGTTTAATTCGTTTTGCCCTAATGGTACTAGCTGCTTTATTTGGTTTTTATGGCATTTTGATTGGCATGATTTTAATGACTATTCATTTATGTAGTCTTCGGTCATTTGGAGTGCCATACATGGCACCACTTGCTCCCCTTATTTTAGAAAATATAGGTGATACATTTATACGTTTTCCGTTATGGGGATTAAAAGAGAGACCTCGCTTGATCATGAATACAGACACGGTTCGTCAAAAGGGGGGGCAACGTCCAAAGCCGCCTCAACAAACAGAGAAAGAAGGGGATTCAAATTAAACGATATCTTTTCCTCATCTTTGTCCTGTTATTTACGTGTATTATTTACGGTTGTTGGAGCAAAAGAGAGCTGACAGACTTAGCATTCATTATTGCAGTTGGTATAGATAAAAGGGATGGAAAATATATGTCGACATTTCAAATTGTCAATCCTGGAAACGTAGCAGGGGCGACTCAAAGAGGGGGAGGGAGCGCAGGGCTTCCCGTTGCCTTGTATACATCAACTGGCGATACGTTAGTTGAGGCAAGTCGGAAGGCATCAAAACAAATATCACGCATTCCATATTATTCTCATACAAACCTTGTTGTCATTGGGGAGGAGCTTGCGAAAGAAGGAATTCAGCAAATTCTTGATGCTGTTGAGCGCAATCCCCAGTTTCGACCTGCAGCGAATATTATTATTGCGCGTAAACAAACAGCGAAACAATTATTATCTGTACTTACGCCGATCGATAAAATTCCTGCAAATCAAATAATTAAAACATTGCAATTTACAAAAGATTTGTTAGGAGAAAACGTTGATACTCGCATAAGGGAAATCATCGAAAATTTTTCGCTTGATGGAAAAGAAGTTGTCATAAGTAGTTTTCGTATTGTCGGTGATTGGCAGAAGGGAGACGAACAAGATAATGTTCGTACTATTGAACCTTCGGCACGTCTTCGCGCTGCTGAACTAGCTGTTTTTAAGAATGGGAAGCTTGTTGGCTGGATGAAGAATGAAGAGGCTCGTGGGGTTTTGTGGGTACTTAATAAAGTGAAACAAACAAGTGTAAATATTGATTGGGGTGAATCTAAGGAAGGATTGTCCTATAAGGTGATGCGTGCGCAAGCAAAGGTAACAGCAAAACTAAAAGACGGGAATCCAATAATATCGGTTTTTATTAAAACAGAGGGAGATATTAGCGAAACATTTGTTTCTATTGACTTCACAGATCCAAAGCAAATAATAGAGCTCGAAAAAAAAATACAACGGGAGATAAAAAAAGAGGTGAAAGAAGCAGTACATACTGCTCAAAAGAAGAAAAGCGACATTTTTGGATTTGGAGAGGTGGTTCATCGAACGTATCCAGAGGAATGGAAAGAAATGAAAAAATTGTGGCATAACAAATATTTTCCTAAATTAGAAATTCACGTGAAAGTTGATTCATTTATTCGAAGAACAGGATTGAGAACTCGCTCATACATTCAGTGAAAAGGCGGTGAGATGCGGTGGAACGAGCGTGTATAAGTGCGCGGCAATTATTTATGCTTGCCATTTTATTTGAACACGGTAGTGCCATGGTTATTCCACTTGGAGTAGATGCGAAACAAGACGTTTGGCTTGCTATTTTATGTGGCATGGTTTTAGGAGGAGGATTGCTGTTCGTTTATTACCGCCTTTTTACATATTATCCAAGACTACCTCTTACATCATATAGTCAGCGCATTGTTGGTTCTTTTTTTGGAAGGGTACTGGGGCTTATATACGTACTTTATTTTTTATACATTGCGGCTCGAGTGTTACGCGATTTCGGTGAGCTGCTATTGACGTTTGCGTATTCTGAAACCCCTTTGTTTATTTTAAATGCTGTCATGATGCTAACAGTAATGTATGCTGTTTATAAAGGAATTGAAGTCATTGCGCGAGCGAGTCAATTATTTTTCTTTTCACTTTACTGGATACTTATATTAGGATTTGTACTGATCATCATTACAGGAGCAGTTGATCTTCATCGTTTACAGCCGATATTAGAAGAAGGATGGGGACCCATTTTTCATGTTGTATTTACACAAACACTATATGTTCCATTTGGCGAAATGATTGTCTTTACGATGATTTTTCCTTATTTGCAAAAACAAGAAAAAGTAATGAAGGCAGGGTTTCTCGCGTTGTTTTTAAGTGGCATCAATTTAGCAATCATCATGGCAATGAATATATCCGTATTGGGGGCGGATATAGTTTCGCGTTCCACCTTTCCCTTGTTGAACACGATTCAAGAAATTCGTGTAGCAAATTTTTTAGAGCGATTAGATGTGTTATTTATGATTGCACTCATTGTCGGAGGATTTTTCAAAGTCGGTGTCTTTTTTTATGCAGGAGTAATCGGAGCGGCAGATTTATTTCAAATCAAAGAATATCAACGTCTTGTTTATCCGCTAGGTATTTCTGTTTTGTTTTTGTCCATTGCAATCGCCAGCAATTTTGCTGAGCATATTAAAGAGGGGCTACAAATCGTTACAGTTTATATGCATATTCCACTTCAAATTGTGATCCCAGTTCTTCTTCTTTTAATTGCTATGTTGAGACATCAAAAAACAGATAAAGAAAATAAGGGACGATAAGTCGCCCCTTTTTAAAAATCAAAGTTATCCGGATCTGGACCGATGCGGTGGTTTTCGTTTAGCGCGTCAATCGCATCCATTTCTTCTTTTGTTAAAGTAAAGTCAAAAATGTTTGCGTTTTGCGCGATGCGTTCAGGTGTGACAGACTTCGGAATGGTGACGACTTCGTGTTGTAAGTCCCAACGTAAAATAACTTGAGCCGATGTTTTGCCATATTTTTGCGCAATGTTGACAAGCGTTGGCTCGTTCAACAAATCGCCGCCACGCATAAGTGGTGACCACGCCTCGAGTTGGATGTCGTGTTGTTTACAAAAGGAAAGAAGTGGCTTTTGTGTTAAACGTGGATGAAACTCCACTTGATTAACCATCGGTTTAATCTCGCAATCGGCAAGGATGTCTTCTAAATGATGAATTTGGAAGTTGCTCACTCCGATCGCGCGCACAAAACCGTCTTTATATAACTTTTCAAGCGCTTTGTACGTTTCTTTATATTTTCCTTTAACAGGCCAATGCACTAAATACAAATCGATATAATCGAACCTGAGCTTTTTTAAACTTGTATCAAACGCTTTTAACGTTGATTCGTATCCTTGATCGGAGTTCCATACTTTTGTTGTGACAAAAATTTCGTCGCGAGGAATACCTGATTCACGAATCGCTTGACTGACACCTTCTTCGTTCTGGTAAAATGCAGCGGTATCAATGTGGCGATAACCGACTTCAAGCGCTGTGCGAACAGAGCGAATGACTTCGTCGCCTTCTTGCACTTTATAGACCCCTAAACCAAGCCAAGGCATACGGACACCGTTATGTAACATCGCGGCATCTTGTAAACTGTTCATCTCCATGCTCCTTTCCAATATTTGTCCCTTTTATTATGAGATGGATTGTCTACAAATGCAAAACATATGGCTCATATGGAAGGAGCTACAAATTCAAATCGCGATAGTTTGGATGGTGTTTTAACAGCTCGGAAACAGTAACAAATATATATCCTTTTTCTTTTAAAATCGGTAAAATTTCTTTTAATGCTTGAACAGTTTGTTTTCGGCTACCGCTTCCATGGTCATGAAATAAAATAATTTGCCCGGGCTCGATGTGTTCAACGACACGGCGGACAATTCGTCTTGTTCCAGGATTTTGCCAGTCATACGTATCTTGATGTTTTGACCACATCACAACGGTATATCCCTGTTGTTTGGCGGTGTCAATGATCTGCTTATTGTAGTAGCCGAACGGGGGACGAAATAACGTCGGGCGTTTTCCGGTAATGTGATACAGTACATCGCCTCCTTTTTTTATTTCTTCCTCAATCGTTTGTTTTGATTTTCCACGAAAATCGATATGTTTATATGTATGATTGGCGATCTCATGCCCTTCGTTCATTTGACGTTTAATCATGTCAGGATACTTTTCCGCGCGAAATCCGACGACGAAAAAAGTCGCTTTCGCATCATATTGTTTTAAAATCGCTAAAATGTCAGGAGTGTATAGTATGTCTGGTCCATCGTCAAATGTAATGGCAACCATTTTTTCATTTGTCGGAACGCTCCAAACGATATCATCATTCGTTCGATGTACAGGTGTTGATGCAGTAAGTAAGAAAGATAAAAATAAGAAAAGTACGTTCATTTTTCATCCCCACTTTTTTATATATGATGTGAAAAAAGTTGTTGTGTCATTCTCTTTTCTACGCAAAACATAGTAAAATAAAAATAGTCGATATGCGGGAAGGGATGTAAATTGAGAAAAGTAGTTGGTATCATCACATTTTTAATTGTACTCGTTGCAGGAGGAGTATGTTTGTTCGCACAAGAAAAACAACTAGTGCGCGCAACATGGCTTTGGAATCCATGGTTGCTTGTGGAAAATGAAGATCGTGTCTTGTCATTTTTAGAAAAAAAGCAAATAAGCGATGTATACGTCCAAATCGATGTTGAGGTCCCCGTCGATACGTATCGCCAATTTGTCCGTCGGGCAACTGAAAAAGGAATTCGTGTGTATGCGCTCGATGGCGCCCCAAATTGGATTGAAAACGGAGAAGAACTAGAACGTTTATTTCGATGGTTTGACCAATATGAAAGCGTTGCCGAGAAGAATGAAAAGTTTTTCGGTGTACACTTAGATGTTGAGCCGTATTTGCACGCATGGTGGCGAACGAATGAAAAAGAGGCGGTCGCTTCATATCAAACGTTGTTACAACGAGCACATGAACTTGCGAAAGAACGATCGTTACGTTTTGAAGTCGATATTCCGTTTTGGTTTGATGAAGTATCATACGGCAGTACGAACTTAGCGGAATGGGTGATTGCACATGCGGACGGTGTGACGATCATGGCGTATCGCGATGAAGCGGAGAAAATCATTAACATTGTAAAAAAAGAAATGCAAATAGCTAAAAAGTACGAAAAACAAATTGTTGTAGGTGTTGAAACAGGACAAGTTGACGAAGGGGATAGCGTTTCGTTTTTTGAAGAAGACGAGGCGTACATGAACGAGCAATTGGCGATTGTTCAGAAGTACTACGCACGAACAAAAAGCTTTGCTGGCATCGCTGTGCATCATGTCGAGCAATGGATGAATAGGAACGGAAAAACAAGTGAAGGTGAGATGGATGAGTGAGCGTGAAGAAAAACAGCTGTATACGCTTGCGGAGTTTTTTGAGCTTGTCGGAGAACGACGAATGGAGTTGTACGAAGGTGTTCCTGTGCTCATGGCTCCAGCCTCATACGAGCATGAGGGGGTTGTAGCGAATGTAATTGGGGAAATCACATTCGCGTTAAAAGGTAGCCCTTGTTTTGTGTTTGGAAGCAATTTGCAAGTTGTGTTTCTTTTCCAAGATGAGCAAAAAGGAAAAGAAAATGTCACGGTGTTACCGGACATCTCAGTTGTTTGTGAGAAAGAGAAACTGCGCAATAAGCGTTGTTATGGCGCCCCAGACCTTGTTGTCGAAGTTCTTTCTCCAAGCACTGCAAGAAATGACCGATTATTAAAGCGTTATTACTATGAAAAAGCAGGGGTAAAGGAATATTGGATTGTTGATTATCAGCATCAGACGATTGAAAAATATGTCCTTTATAACGATCGTTTGCAACTAGAAGAAGTATATGATGCGCAAAACGATCATTTTGTCTCAACTTTGTTTCCAAATATACAGTTCTCTACACATGATATTTTTTCATTTCTTGATATATAAACAAAGAGGAAGGGGAAAATGTATGTCGAAACACACGAAGCACATTTATGAAGCAGAAAGACGAGTACAACAGGCAAAAGAAAAAATGGACAGCACGTATCGCTTAGCATACCATATTATGGCGCCGGTAAACTGGATGAATGATCCAAACGGATTGATTCAATGGAATGGAGAGTACCATGTATTTTATCAATTTCATCCCGACAGTCCAAAGTGGGGGCCGATGCATTGGGGGCATGTGAAAAGTAAAGACCTTGTGCATTGGGAGCGTGCACCGATTGCGCTTGCGCCGAGTGAATGGTACGACGAAGGCGGTTGTTTCTCTGGAAGCGCAGTCAATAATAATGGTGTCCTGACACTCATTTACACAGGAAACGTTTGGCTAAATGAAGAACAAACGGAACTGAAACAATATCAATGTATTGCAACAAGCAAAGATGGCATCCATTTTGAAAAAGACCCGAAAAATCCGGTGCTTTCTGAGCCACCATTTGATTGCCAAGGGCATATTCGCGATCCGAAAGTGTGGAAACGTGGCGACGACTGGTATATGGTGCTTGGGACAAGAGAGGGGAATAATGGAAAAGTCGTTTTATACAAGTCGAAAGATTTACGCCATTGGGAATATGTAAACATTCTTGCGGAGAGCGATGGTCGTTTAGGCTATATGTGGGAGTGCCCAGACGTCTTTCATTTGAAAGGCAAAGATATTTTGTTGTTCTCACCGCAAGGAATCGAACCAGAAGGCGATCGCTTTCAAAACCTTCATCAAACAGGTTATGTTGTTGGTACGCTTGATTATGAAACGGGAAAACTAGCGCACGGAGCGTTTGAAGAACTCGACAAAGGGTTTGATTTTTATGCCGCGCAAACGTTTGAAGATGAACGAGGGCGACGTATTTTGTTCGGCTGGATGGATATGTGGGAGTCACAAATGCCGACGCAACAACACGGATGGGCAGGGGCGTTAACGATTCCGCGTCTGTTGGAATTGACGGATGATGAGAAACTGTTGATGAAGCCAGTGCCGGAATTACAATTATTGCGCGAAGAACATATGCGTCTGGAATCGATTTCAGTAAATGAGGGAACATATGCGTTGCCGATGAAAGGTGACCGACTTGAGTTGCTCGTTCGTTTTTCCTTAGGTGATTTTCATGGGAACGCATTTGGTGTCAAAGTGCGTTGTTCAGAAGACGGAAGCGAAGAAACGATGTTCCGCTACGATGTGAAAGACTCCATCGTGACGTTTGACCGAAACCGTTCCGGAAAAGGAGAGGGAGGCACTCGTCGCGCTGTATTGGATAAGATAGGAGACGTTGTCACGTTTCATTTCTTCATTGACCGTTCTTCTGTTGAACTATTTGTCAACGATGGTCGACTTGTCATGACGGGAAGAATATATCCTTCTGAAACGAGCCAAGGCATCGAACTGTTTGCAGAAGGCGGGGATATTACGGTTTGTTCTATCGATGCATGGGAATTGAAAGATATTTGGGATGAACGGTAAGAGGCGGTTTTCTCCGCCTCTTTTTATCATGAACGGTGATTGTCCTCACATGAAAGGAATAATATAAAGTATAGCAAAAAAGCGAGCTGGAGGATAGCGATGGGGAGATTGATCGGTTATATCGTAGCGTATATCGTTATGGTTTTTGTAAATGTTTTAGCTGAGTGGCTTCCTTTGAACGGACAGACGACAGGAGAGATATCGCGAAAAGTAAATGTGGTATTTACACCGGCAGGGTATGTATTTTCGATTTGGGGTTTTATTTATACGTTGTTAGCCATTTGGATTTTGCGACAAATTCCTTCTTCACGGCGTCATCTATCCATTTACCGTCAAGCATTCGTTCCGTTTGTCATTAGTTGTATGTTCAATGCGTTATGGATTGTTGTATAGCATTATGAATATTTTGTTTTATCTGTTGTTGTTATGCTTGCTCTCCTTTTTACACTCATTTCTTTATATATATCGGTCAAACAAACGAAACCAGCTTTTTTCGATCTGTTGCCATTTTCATTTTATTTAGGTTGGATTAGTGTCGCGACGATTGTTAATGTGTCATTTGTTTTAGCTTACGAGGGATGGGATGGATTTGGTTTGCCGCATGCTTTTTGGGCGATAATGATGTTATTTGCAGCAGCTACTTTAGCGTTTGTTTTTGCGAGTTGCGAGCACGATTGTATATATCCGCTCGTTTTTGTGTGGGCGTTTATCGGTATCGGGGTGAAAAATCAAGGAACTGAGCCTCTCGTTGCTTATGTTTCCTTTTTACTCGCAGGTGTTATACTCATTAGTACAACTACCTTATACAAAGGAAAGCGATGACACGCTATTTGTCAATCACAAGGATCAGGGGTTATTCTCTGATTTTTTTTTACGTGACGTGAGATATCCCTCCACATTTTCTCCATATTTTTTCTGTTATAATGAAGAAAAAAATAAGTGAGGAAGGAATATTTGTGCGAAAAATTTCGCTTAAATTAGGGCTGTTGTTTTTTGTTTTTGTGTTTGCCATTGAAATGAGCTTATTTACTGCGTTATATGTAACGCTTGTCGACGCAAAAATCCACGAAGAATTTGAACATTTATTAGCGCGAGGCAATAATCACCGTGCAGTATTGGAAAGTCATTATGATGAAATAACGTTGCAACATGTCGTCATGATGGAATCTGAGGCGGAGACGGATGTTGCGATTACAAATGAAAAAGGCGATATATTATATTTTTCAGATCATATTTTCCCAATAGCAAAGCGATGGATTGATCAGACGAAGTTGAACGATATTCCATACGATGGAAAAGTCATTCAAGACAATTGGAAAAACGAGCGATATATTGCTACAGCCAGTCCAATTCGGATTAATGGAAAAATTACTGGTTATGTGTATATGTTTCAAAAAACTTCTTCCATTCAACGCATGATTAATCAGCTGAAGCATCATTTTATCATTGCGGGCATGCTTTCTGTCGGTTTAACGATTATCACCATTTTCTTCTTATCAAGAGCCATTACGATTCCGCTCATTCGTATGAAGCGAGCGACTGAAAAGCTAAGCAAGGGCGATTTCTCCGTTCGTCTGCAAGTAAAAGGAAAAGACGAGCTAGCACAGCTAGGTAAAGCGATTCAAACGTTGGCAAGGGATTTGGAATACTTAAAAAAAGAAAGAAACGAATTTCTCGCTAGTATTTCTCATGAACTTCGTACTCCGCTCACGTATGTCAAAGGATATGCGGACATCGCGAGAAGGCCAACTATCGAGGAGGAAGAAAGAGCGAAATATTTGTCCATTATTTATGAGGAAGCAGAGCATATGCAAAAATTAGTGAAAGACTTGTTTGAGCTCGCGAAAATGGATCAACATTCGTTTCAAATCGAGAAAGAGCCAACTCCACTATGTCTTTTTTTAAAAAAATATACGAGAAGATGTATCCTGCTTTTCAGACGAAAAATATGTCGCTTGTCTACCGCTGTGATGAGGACATTACTGTCCATATTGATCGACAGCGTTTTGAACAAGTGATGATGAATCTTTTGGACAATGCGTTAAAATATTCTCACCAAGGTTCTACCGTTTTCATTGACGTAAAAATGGAGAAAAAGAACGTGATGATCATGATTTCCGACGAAGGGATAGGAATTCCTGAAGCAGATTTGCCGCATATTTTTGAACGATTTTACCGAGTCGATAAATCACGGTCGCGAACAGGCGGGGGCACAGGGTTAGGTCTGGCGATTGTGAAAGAAATTGTCGAAGCGCACGGCGGTTCGATTTCCGCAACGAGCCAATTCGGAAAAGGGACAAAGATAGTTATTACATTGCCGAAGGGGGATGAAAGTGTACACGATATTACTAGTGGATGACGAAAAACGAATGTTGGATTTACTAGAGTTGTATTTGATCCCGAACGGGTACCGTTGTGTGAAATGCGAGTCAGGAGTAGCGGCGATCCGCCATTTAGAAAATAATAAAGCGGATCTCGTTTTGCTTGATGTGATGATGCCAGAGATGGACGGGTGGGAAACGTGCCAACAAATACGAGAGTTTTCGGACGTTCCGATTATTATGGTCACCGCAAGAGGGGAAACGACAGACGTTGTCCAAGGACTAAAGATCGGTGCAGATGATTATATTACAAAACCGTTTGACGAGTCCGAATTGCTTGCTCGGATCGAGGCGGTATTGCGCCGTTCGGTCGGAAAACAAACGAAACTGGAGTTTCATGGCTTAGTTTGGGATGAGGGGCAGCATAAAGTTCAATACGCTGGGCACGATATTTTTCTCACACCAAAAGAGTTTGCGATTTTAGGACTTTTTCTCAAAAATCCAAATCGCGTATTTAGTCGAGAGCAACTGATCGTGACATTATGGGGGTATAACGCCAATACAGAAGAACGAACTGTCGATTCACATGTGAAAAATATTCGCGAAAAGCTCCGCCAAGCCGGTTTTCCCGTTGATCAATTTTTACAAACCGTTTGGGGGGTAGGGTACAAATGGGGGACGTAAATGGAACAACAGATCATTGCGTTATTTCGAACATATGAACCATTCGCTTTTTTCATCAGCATCGCAATCAATATCGTGATTAGTATTTTAGGCGTTGTACCGAGCGTATTTCTCACTGCAGCTAACTTGGCGGTATTCGGTTTTTGGAAAGGCACCTTTTTATCGTTTGTAGGGGAAGCTGTTGGGGCGATTGTTTCTTTCGTTTTAT